>JASFLR010000407.1:0-4170 GCA_050117995.1 Anaerolineae bacterium | reverse complement strand
CCGGACAATACGGTAGAGGATGCGCAGGCCTTTCATGGGCTTTCACCCTTCCCGTTCTCAGCGATGAGATGAAGGTAGGCATCCTCCAACCTGGGTGCGGTCAAGCGAGCGTGTCCATCAGGACTGCTCGCGGAAATAACGCGCACCTCCACTCCATCCCGATGACGGACCGTACCGCTAATAGCGTATCGTTGTTTGATTGAGGGCAGATCTTCGCTAGGGACGATCCACTCCCAGACCTTACCTTCCAACTCCTGCAACAATTCTTCGGGCATAGCATCAAGGAGAAGCCGGCCTTTCCGAATGACTGCAATTCGCGTCGCGCTAGCCTCTACATCGGAGACGATATGAGTAGAAAGGATGACGATTCGGTCGCCGGATAGATCGGAGAGCAGGTTTCGAAACCGGATCCGCTCCTCGGGATCCAGGCCAACAGTCGGTTCATCAACAATGAGCAAGCGAGGGTCGTTGAGCAATGCTTGAGCAATGCCAATGCGCTGCTTCATTCCGCCCGAATAGCTACCCAAGAGATGCTTGCGGACCTGGCTTAGATTGACCACTTGCAGCAACTCATCAATGCGCTGACTGGCCGAACGCCCATTTAGCCCCTTGACCGCCGCCAGGTATTCCAAGAACTCTACGGCGTTCAGGTTGGGATAGATGCCGAAGTCCTGAGGCACATAGCCCAGTACTTCACGAATCCGGTTTGGATCCTGCAGTAAGTCAATACCGTTGAAGATGATCTTCCCGCTCGTAGGCTTTGTGATGGTAGCCAAGATGCGCATTAGGGTGGACTTCCCTGCACCGTTGGGCCCAACCAACCCAAGAATACCGGGCTGGAGGGATAGGCTGAAATCCCTTAACCCCCAAATTCCAGTACCATATTGCTTGCTGACACTGTCGATGATTAGCTCCATCGATTCTCCCTCTTCCCTCAAGCTAATCATGCTCTTCTAGATCAATCCTTGCTCTTTCCTGTTGATTCTTAAGCAGCGTGATCGCCACCCAACCAACTGCAGAGAGAAGGGGCAAAAGAACTGCACCCAAGAAAAGGAAGACTGGGCAGAAACCGAACCTGACCATCGTTGGCTCGATAGGCGGTTCTGGACCCCAGAAATCCTCGGGGAGGAAGAACGCGCCATACGCGATCCATCCGAGTACGGAAACGATAAAGAATGCTCTGCAGATATTCCTGCCTCTTGTGTAGTTCAATGACCACCTCCAGCAGCCAGACGGCTGCATGTTGCTCAGATAGCTTGGAGCTGCCATCTGTCCATGAAACCTCTCTCGGTCGGTCCGGACGACTCCGCGCTCGGCGCCGTCACGCCCTATACTGTAGTGTAACCGTTCCCTGCAGGATTTGTCATCCACTAGTCGGGGGATTTCTTATCAGCCATGTGGCTGATTTCCCAAGGGGAGCTGAATAACCCAAGGTATCAGATGGGTAACACGAAGGTGCACTGGTCCGCCGATGAAGAGGAGCAGCTTGCATCAAGATGCTGAGGGCAGGTACATCGCTGGATTCTTGTGAGGCGCGGGACTGAGGAGGCAGCGACAACCAGCCATCCGCGAAGCTTGGAGCTATACGTGTTTGCGCAGCATGAACTCCTTGTGACACGGATGTAGGTACACCCGCTGGTGTACCCGACGCTGCGCCCAGTACAGGCACCCAGTCGGGAACCGGGTAGCGGTTCAAGGCCGCGCGCCGTACTCGACGGTCAATTCGTCCCAATCCTGCTTGCCCGCATCGGCGACCAAGCGGCCCACTTTGGGGTAGTGGCCTGACCACGGGTCAGGATGGGCTGCCAAAGAACGGCCAACCGCCTCAGTGACAAGGCGATAGCGATCTTGAAATTCAGGTGCTCCGCCTGGCAAACCATTGACCGGCCGTTACGCCGGAAGCAAACCCTAGTACAAAGAGACCGGCTTTGGCCGCAAAAGAGACATCAACCCAAAACACAACTGAGAAAGCGGCCGCAAAAACAAAGAACATGATCGACAGACCAATCAGCATGTTGTTTGACTTCAACGCAAGACCTCCTTTGTGAGTGGTACTCGCTTCTCCATTCTCTCACTCCTTCGCCATCGCGATACCTTCTAGCCACAATTGTGCCATAGCAGGCACCTGAAGAGGAGAGGAAGTTCCCAATGCAACGAGAGATTCGCCAAACTCTGCCAGGGCCGGAAACACAGAGCGCTTGCCAAGAGAGGAATGTTGTGACTGCTTTGCCTTGGCGCCAAGGAAACAGGCCGAGCATAATGCAACGAAGCGATTGGGATAGCCCAGACTCAACATAGAACATACCACAGAGGCCTACTTCTGTCAAAGAGTCGTTCCCCATTTGAGAGACAGATCCCCACTCGATCAGTCCCGAACAAGGATCCTTCGGACCGAGACGATGACCAAGAGCCTACACATGATTGCGTAAAATCAGTTCTTTGAGATACGGACGGAGATACACCTGCTGGTGCACCCAGTCGGGCACCGGATAGCTATTCAGGGCCGTGCGCTAATGGCACGCGCCTTGGCAGAAGCCGCCCCACCAGAGGTGGCAGCGGCTTCTGCAGTCACTCTATTACAATGTTCAGCTGCTGATGGGCAGCCCCTGCCGGCAGTCCTCGATGAGGCCGAGTAACTCCCAGTCTACCAAAGGTAATCCTGCCTTCGGCAGGCGTTATCCTCACGGGACAGGTGATTCGTCAGGAAGTCCATCAGATGCTGGATCACTTTCTGCATGGGTCCGCTGGCTTACAAGACTGGAGGCAACCGAAAAACCCAGATGAGCGATGAACTGACTTTGACAACCCGAATCCGGATCCAGAAAGCCTGACCGAAGCCTCCGACAGCCAAACGGTTT
This sequence comes from Anaerolineae bacterium, assembly GCA_050117995.1. Lineage (GTDB taxonomy): Bacteria > Chloroflexota > Anaerolineae > JAAYZQ01 > JAAYZQ01 > JBFFCR01. The sequence goes on along the minus strand of JASFLR010000407.1, from coordinate 1,312 downwards.
GCGCTTCAGCCGCGACCGAAGCGAGTCCGTTGGAAGCGCTTGTTTGAAGGCAAAAAAGCGCTGGGCTGCAGCGTCCGCGCTATGTCTGAACAGCAGTCGTCGGTCAAGGGCTCACCCCACTCCCTTCCGCATCGCAACACCCATCGACCCCAGCAGCAGAACCGCGGTCGCCACAGTGACGAGCCACAACCGCCGATTCATGCGGAACATGGGCAGGCCCATCAGCAGGATCGCACCGAAGAAAAGCACGAGGTAGGGCACGAGTATGCCAGGCCGCACCGGGGACCGGAACTCGACCTGCCAGACATACTCCACGACGACCATGAACGCAATAAAAGCGAGGTAGACTGCCGGACCGGCATAGTGCAGCCAGCCAGCCCTCGCGCGCACGAAAGCGAATAGGGCCACAGCCACCGGGACTGCAAGGGCGATCATCACGTAGCCAAGGAGGTGATTGATCGCCATGCTCCCAGTACGTACCCGCGACAGGAACCCCACTGCCTGCAGCAGACTTACGGCATTCGCCACAGCCCACACAGTGAGCGCTGCCCACCAGGGGTCGACACTCGTCTGAGGTTGCATGTTGTGCCTGCTCGCCCAGCACCCCAAGGCCAGGAAGCCTTGACTATTCTCCGTGCTACGCCCATCCCCCAGATCTTTCCGACTCGCTCAGCGCGGCCCGAGCCGCAATCAGTTTCTTGTATATCCGGGCTAGCTTCTCAGCGTCACCCTTCTTGGATGCTTTGAATAGGTCTCCCTCAAGTTCAGCAACATCGAGACGGGTGTAGTAGTCCAACATTTCTTTGAGATGAGCCAAAACGATTTTGCCCGTCAGGATGGGGTGGTTGTTAGTTACATTCGCATCGGGAAACTGCAACCCGTGCTCTAGTTCCACCTCCAGACCTTGCTGAAACCCCTCAACAGGAATTTGCAGAGCTTCAGACCCAACTGCGGCCTGGATAATCCTGGCCTCTTCGACCTGTACTTCAGTATCTGTCAATTTAGTCCAGTCACGAATGCCAAGCTCCTGACACACACGCTGGACTTCCTCTTTGGAAATAGAATCGTCAATGTTCATTATCCCTCCTGGTTAGCCATGACTTCAATTGCACTGCTTTGAGCCCCAGTTTTCATATGTAGACAAATGGAATTACTGAAATACGCCTTTATGGCTAGCTGCCCAACGGACAAGGACTCATTGGACGCAAAGCCGCCACACAATGCACCTTACACATTGTACCAACATTCGCCGTTTGCGGCAAGTACGCAATTGGAGGTCCGTGCCTGGTGTAGGGCTGACGGAGATGAGCTG
>JASFLR010000406.1:0-4176 GCA_050117995.1 Anaerolineae bacterium | reverse complement strand
GAATGATTCCAAGAAAGAATTGGGCAGCCGGGTGGACCGGCACGAGCACATTGGCAAGGGACTGTTGGGCTTGGAACCATTTCGATTCCTGCTCAACGACCCCCGCTTCCGTGGCATTCCCATGACGTTGGAGACGGAAAAGAGCAAAGATTTGGCTGAGGACAAGGAGAATCTGGCAGTCCTGCGCTCGCTGGTCGCCTAGAAGGGCGAGGGAAGAGCAGGTTCGCTAGTTTCGACGGCGGGGCCCCCGCACCTGCCTGCCAGAGCGGGAAGTGCCTGAACGAGTCCCAGCGCTTTCCTGGGCTCTTCTTGCATCTTGGATGGCGAACCAGCGCATGATCTCCGCCGGTGCCCTATTCTGCCGCAATAAGTTGGCCATGATGCCCATCGCTTCATTTATGTGCTTGTAGAGTAGCTTGTAGCCTGCGCACAGGTAGTTGAGTCCGGGCTCGCCCTGGGGCGTCTTGAGGAACCGGTTCCGGGGACAGCCGCCGTGACAGGCAAAACGCACCTCGCACTCGCGACAGAAGCGCGGAAGCGCATCCCGCTTGTCCCTGCCAAACTTGATTTGCCTCTCCGATGCTGCCAACTCGATCATGTGTGTGTCCTGGATGTTGCCCAACAGGTATCCAGGCTCCACAAAGTGATCGCAGGCATACAGGTCGCCGGTGTGCTCTAGGGCAAGCGCCTGACCGCAGGTCTCAGTGTAGACACAGATCCCGGCAGGTGTGCCGGCCCAATTGGCAAGGGATGCGTCGAATAGCTGCACATAGACCCTGCCCACGTCGTGCCGTACCCATTCGTCAAAGATCTCGATCAAAAAGTTGCCATACTGCTTGGGCTTGACCGAGCGATGGGTGATCATTTGGCCCTCTTGGGTGTACAGGGTGCGCTGGCCTGTATCGCCCTCTCCCCATCCTTGGTCAGCTAGCGGCAAGGTCTCTGCCGTTGCCCGCTCGACAATGGGGATGAACTGCAGGAATTGAGCCCCTAGCTCGTCGCGGAAGAAGCGGTAGACCTCCAGCGGGCGTCGGACGTTGGCGGCGTGCACGGTGCACAGGATATTCACCTCAACCTGGTGCGCTCGCAGGCGCTCCCAGCCGCGCATCACCCGGTCAAAGCTGCCTCGCCCTCCCCGGTCGACCCGGTAGGTATCGTGGATCTCGCGCGGTCCGTCCACGCTCAACCCGACGAGAAAGTCGTGCTTTTTGAGAAATGCGCACCATTCGTCGTCTAGCTGGGTGCCGTTGGTCTGTATCGTGTAGGAGATGGTCTGGTCCGGTCGCCGGTATTTCTCCACGAACTCGATTGAGCGCCTGTAAAACTCCAAGCCCATCAGCGTCGGCTCGCCGCCCTGCCACGACACAGACACCTGGGGCACGCGGTGCGACTCGAGCAATTGCCTGATGTAGGTCTCAAGCACCTCGTCCGACATGCGGAAGTGGCTGCCAGGGTAGAGCATCTCTTTCGAGAGGAAGAAGCAATAGGTGCAGTTCAGGTTGCAGGCAGCGCCGGTCGGCTTGGCCAAGATATGGTATGCTGCTGGCGCCTGTTCAGGTATGGTAACCATAGATTTCCCTTTCATTCTGTCCCATCTGGCAGCCCCTTTTTGGCGGTAGCACGCGGAAGCGTCCTGGTGAGGCGGCGTGATGTCGGCGACGAACGTGCTGGTTGCCAGCGGTCAATCGCTGCCATCGCCTTCTGGTGTGCAGAGTTCCTGGACGTAGAGCCGCTCCCCGTCGTATAGTGCCCCGTCCAGATCCACTTGATTCCCGTCCTGATCGATGACGATGGCCTCGCGGCGCTCCACGCGCCATGCAGCGCGATAGCCGATGGCATGGCGCACACGCAGCCCCAGGAAGAAACGCCTGGGCTCGCCGTCAACGTAGATCACTAGCCGCTGGTTCGCCGTTGTTCTCATCGTTGGATGATCCGCCCTTCGACCTTGGGATGCACTGGCGAATTGTCCTGAATATACTGGGCAACGACCCAGACCTCGCCATCGCCGTACGCCGGGTTGATCCCTTCCAGAAAGGTCTCCTGCCCATCCCCGCCGCTCGCCAGATAGTCAATTGTCACCACCCGATAGAGCTTTGCCGGATCCAGCGGGGCGCCGCCGACCGTTGCCTTCAGGACGCGTTTGCCCTCGGGTCTGGACATGTCGAACTCGAAGGTCATACCGGCGACCAGCATCTTGCCCGGGCTGCCGGACACCGAGTGCTCCAGGATGCGCAGGACCTGCTCGCCAGTCAGTTCCAGGGCCATGAGTTGGTTGTCAAAGGGCAGCACCGCGTAGAGTTGGCCAAAGCTGATCGAACCCTTGGGCAGAGCGGCGCGGATGCCGCCATTGTTGTGCATGGCGATATCGGCCTGCTGGCCGTCGATGTCAGCCTCCAGCATAGCATCTACCACCAGGTTGCCAAGGGCGAACTCACCTACGCTCTGCGGCTGCAGAGCCACAGCCGTCTCACCGATCGGCTGCTTGATCGTCTCCGCTGCTTCAGCTAGGGCTGCATCTACCAGTGACTTGATTTCCTGGTTCACCACCTCTACATTGCCCGTGACCGGAACCAGTACCTTGCGGCTGGAGTAGTCTACGATCTCGCCCGTGTCCACGTTCATCGTCAATTCCAGACGGCCGACTACTTGCCCCTTGGCTCCAGCTTGGACGATCAGCGTGTCGTTGATATTGCGCGGGCTCTCCAGAAAGGTGTGGCTATGACCGCCGACGATCACGTCCAGGCCATCCACTGCCTTTGCCAGCGCCAGGTCGCCGTCATATCCCAAGTGGCTGAGCACCACGACGAGGTCGGCTTGCTCCTGTAGCTCGGGAAGGTAGCGGCGGACCGTCTCTTCAGCTTCCAGAAAGGCCAGGCCGGCGACGTTCTCCGGCCTGTTGATCGAGGGGGTGTCGGGGTAGGTCAGCCCCAGGATACCTGCCTTGATCCGGCCAAGTTCGATGATCGTATAGGGTTGCACCATGTCCCATGGCTCGCCGGTCGCTTCGTCGAGGATATTGGCCGCCAGGGCTGGGAAATCCGCCTGTGCGATGCGTGCGCGCAGGGGCTCCTGGCCCCAGTCAAATTCGTGATTGCCCAGCGTCCAGGCATCATAGCCGGCGACATTCATGGCAGCCATCACCAGCTCGCCCTGCGTACTGTTGGAGACATAGCTTCCCTGGAATACATCACCAGCGTCCAGCACCAGTGTAGGGCCAGGATGCTCATCGCGGAGTTGGTCGATCAAACTGACGAGGTTCACCAGGCCGCCTTGCTCCAAGCTCCCCCCACTGCCCTGGATCTCTTCCGCCTCGACCGCGCCGTGGAAGTCATTGGTGTGTAGAATGACGATTGTTTCGGTCGGGCCACTTGTGCCTTCGGGAGTTACCTGAATATCACCGATGACAGACGTGGGTGTCTCGGTGGCGGCGCCTGCATACTCCGGCGTCGCAGTTGCATTACTGGCGATAGGCCCTGGCGCGCTGGTCGGCGCTGTAGCGCAACCTGATAGCAGGCTCATGGCTGCCAGCATAGCGAGCAGGACTAGCCAGGCACACTTCGTGTCGATCCTATACCTACAAGTCAACTTGCTCAAAGCACCTCCATCACCGCCCAAGCGGTCGCACTAGCGCTACTATTGAAGCTCTTCAAGCTTTTCTCTCGCTTCTGGCACCAGCCAATGATTCAGATCAATGTGTACAAACTTCTCCAACAAGTCGTGTCCGCCGATACGTGACAACAAGTGCGACAGTGTCGATCTCAATGCCAGCGCAGACTGGTGGCAGGAACACTTTCAAGATGGGGATGGCTAGCTTGAGCACTTGCTGGGATCCCATCAGTGGCTTTTTCATGCGCCAAAGCGGGTGATGGCGTCCACGACACGTGCCTGGTCGGCTTCGGTTAGGTCGTTGTAGAACGGAAGGCGGAGTAGACGGTCGCTCACAGCCTCGGTCACTGGGCAATCACCCGGAGCGCCGCCGAAATTGTGCCCCATCTCGGATAGGTGAAGGGGTATGTAGTGAAAGACGCTGCTAATCTCTCTGGCCTTTAGATGTGCGATCAAGGCCTGGCGTTGCTCAAGGGAAGGCAGGAGTAGATAGAAGATGTGATATGGCTGCTCGCAATGGGCCGGCACGACCGGCAGACGGACCCCGTGCTTCTGGGCCCAACTGGAAAG
>JASFLR010000405.1:0-4177 GCA_050117995.1 Anaerolineae bacterium | reverse complement strand
ATGTCGTGTCATTGCGAGCCGCCCCGCCTTTGGGCGGCGAAGCAATCCCCAGGTATCGAGAAGAAATCGACTGATAGCCAAGGGGGAGATTGCTTCGCTCGCAATAACAGGATGTGTCATTCCATGCTGGGTGACGAGGCCCGTCATGGATCGACTCACAATGACAGCAGCCAGACTAGTTGCACTCGAGTGGTATCCGGTGTGTTTTCTCAATAGCCATTGTTCCCGCAGGATCCGGTAACTTGCGTTGCTCAACAGCTCCCCTGCATCGCATCACGTAGCATTCGCAGGAACCGCTCGCGTGACGCCTCCACCACCACCTCGGCATTCGGCTCGTGCCCCCAAATGCCCAGGCGATCCACCACTGATTGCCCACGGCACAGCCCGCTCCCCGTCTCGATCGCCACAAAGTAGCGCCCCGTCCTCGTAGCCACCGCGGGGTCCAGCGCAACCGCCATCGCCACCGGATCGGGCAGGTCAAAGCCCGGCAGCTTGGTGGTCGTGAGCGCGAACTGCTGCACGTGCTTCTGGATATCGACGCAGAAGCAGGCCAGCGGCGTGCCGACCGCCCGCAACTCGGCCGCCTCCTCCCGGTTGAGGACTGCATAGGTGCGCGAGATGTCCCAGCCGACCATCTTGATCGGCATCCCCGACCGAAAGACGATGCTCGCTGCCTCTGGATCCACCCAAAAGTTGTACTCGGCAACCGGCGTCACGTTGCCATGCCCGCGGCCCGTGCCGCCCATGATGACGCACTCTGCCACCGCCCCTGCGATCGACGGATCCTGGCGCAGCGCCACGGCGATATTGGTCAGGGGGCCCAGCGTGACCAGCGTGATCTCGCCCGCATAGCGGTGGATGGTATCGATCAGCACCTGCACCGCGTGACCCGGCGCCGGCGATCGCCCGCCGATGGGCAGGCCGATGTCCCCCATGCCGTCCTGCCCGTGCACCTCCACTGCAGTCTGCAGCGGCTGCACCAGCGGGCACTGCATGCCGCGGTGCACCGGGACCCGCTGCCCGCACAGCTCGACGGTGTAGAGCGCGTTCTGCACGCCCTGATCGAGGGGCACATTGCCAGCGACCACCGTGATCGCCTCGATCTGTATGCCGGGGTATTGCAGGGCCAGCACCAGTGCGACCGCATCGTCAGAGGCGGTGTCGGTATCGATGAGGAAGCGACGCGTCATACTCTGCTCCTGTCTGCGCGGGCTGCCGACTCTCGCCACCGATCCCTGCGTCCTGGCTTCTGAGCGGCTGCCAGCTCTTCCACCTCCCAGCGCAGGGACAGCCACCGCCCGGTCCGCCCCTTGGGCGCAGCGCCCTCGATCAGCATCACTAGCTCCTCGTCATTGACCAACTCGCTGGTACTCCTGGTCTTCATCATCGGCCCGATGCCAACCACATCACGGCGAGCTGCTTCTCTCCGCTGCAAAGGGACGTCCGACAGCGGGTCGCTAAGACGGCTGGAAGGCAATAACCACGAACGCCCCCAGCACGATGAGGGTCGCCGTGACCACAAGCAGCAGCGTACGGGCTACAGTCCGGGCAAAAGGCCCGCGCACGTAATCGTCGAGGATGACCCGCATGCCATTGGCGCCGTGCAGCCAGCCGAACACCAGCAGGACCAGGTCAAACAGCCGCCAGCCCGGGGACTGCCACCTGTAGGCAATCAACTGAAAGCTGACAGCATCCATGCCAAGGGCGATGTGCATATAGATCAGGTGAAACAGGGCCATCACCAGCAGGATCAGAGCCGAGATACGAGTGAACAGCCAGGCCATCTGCTCCAGGTTGCCGGTGCGACGGAGACGGGAAAGGGACTGCGCTTGCATAGGGCGTGCTCCTCTCTAAAGCATCCTCGCCAGCATGATGGCAGCCGATGGCACAAAGATCAGACCAAAGATGACCAACTGTACCCGCCACAAGGGCACCTGGTACGTGCCAGCGCCGGGCCAAAAGTCGACAATCATCACCCGGACGCCGTTCAGCGCGTGGTACAGTAGCCCGAAGTAGAGCCCAAAGATGCTCACCAGCTTGAACGGCACGCTGTGGTACAGGGCCGCCAACGAGTTGAATACGTGGGAGGGAAAGATCATCGTAAAGACATTGGCGATGTGCATCGCCAGAAACAAAAAAACCCCCACACCTGTGATCCGGTGGAGCATCCACGCGATCTGTCCCTCGCGCCCCCGGTAGGTGACCGCTCGAAAGATGCCGGTGATGGCAGACATTCTTCTGTCCTCCTTGGACTGCTGAGGCGGCTCTCTTACGGCAGCGCCATCAGCCAGTCATACATGGCCCGCATATCCGCGGCGCTGACCCGGCCCGCATCGTAGGACGGCATCCCTTCGGCCCCGTCGCGCACCGTCTGCTGGAATTCGTCAAAGGTCAACTCTTCAGCGCTCAGGCCGCGAGCGCTGGCGCCCTCGGCATTGGCGCCGTGGCACACGCCGCACTGCGCATCAACCCACACGACCGGTTGGGCGACCGTCTGAGTCAGAGTCGGGCCTGGCGTTGGAAATGGGTGCAGCTTTGGCGTCGGAAGCGGCACGGGGTTGAGGAACCACGCGTACATGTCCTGCAAGTCTCTGTCGCTGATCTGCTCCTCGGGATACTGGGGCATGCCGGGGGTGCCCCGGCGCATGACGCTGGTATAGTCGTGGAGTGTGAGCGGCGTGTCGATCAGGGCCGGGCCGGCGCTGGTCCCCTCAGCGTCGAGCCCGTGGCAACCCACGCAGGCCGACTGCGCGTATAGGATGCCCCCGCGGGGGGCACTACCCTGCGCCAGCGGCTCGCGAGAAGTCGCCCCGCACGCCCCGATCAGGATCAGGACCAGCCCCAGGCCGGTCAGCCGTCTCATGATGCACCCTCCGGCTGCGCCCACCCGTAAACCGAGACATGCCCCTTGCTGCTCGCCGTAAATGGGTCCTTCCGCCAGCTCGACCAGCGGTGGCGCAGCGCCAATCCCGCCAGTTGGGCCATAAGGTCCAGCTCGCTGGGCCACACGTAGCGGATCTTGACCGGATAGAGCTTCAGGCCCTCTTCCGTCAGCAGTACCGTCTGGCTTGTGATCAGCTGCTTCGCCAGGTCGATCTGCGCCGCCTCCAGCCGCAGCGCGTCCTCGCCGATCTCCGAGGCCCGCACGCCCTGCCGCGCCGCCAGCCGGGCCGGATCGGGCACAAAGCACTCGAGGACAAAGCTGCCCCCGGGCTCCAGGTGCCGCGCTACATTACGGAAGCAGCGCACCTGGTCCTCCTGGGTCAACAGAGAGAAGAAGGTGTTGAACAGCACGTAGATCAGCGCGTACTCGCCCTCTATGGCGATGTCGGCCATGTCGCCGATCGTCACCGGGATCTCACTACCCCCTGGTTTGGCATGCATCCGGGCGACCATCGCCTCCGAGGCATCGATCCCCTCCACGCTGACGCCCGCCTCCCGCAGGGGGATGGCCGCGCGCCCCGTGCCGATGCCCAGCTCGAGGGCCCTGCCGCCAGGGCGGGCGTGTGCCAGTTCCGCCAGCACCGGCACCGTTGCCGGGTCGATGACGTCGTACCAGTCGTCGTAGACGCCGGCAATCCGCTGTCCGTAGGTATCCGCTCGGTAGGTGTCCATGGTGCTCGTCCCTCCTTGGCCTGGGGCGGGTGCCTTGTCAGGTGCCACGGCCCAACCTGAACCCCTCGATCTGCCGGTGATGCTCCTCTTCGTCGCTGGCCTCTGCGCGCAAGAGCGTTACGATTGGCTTCCGCTTGAGATACTCGTCGACTGCATAGGCTATTATGCTGCAACTCTGCGGGCCTGTCAACCTTGCCGTTTCATTCTTGTGGGACTCTCACCGCCGACCTCATGGAGCCAAAGGCCAGCGAATGGGCAATTGCCCCCAGCCGCCGCATAATGTATAATGCTCAGGCAGAGGCTGCGCGAGGCAAGCTCAATGATCCACAAAATAGCCACACTTCTAAAACTTGACACGCTGCTGGGGCGCTATCTGAGACTGGATTGCGAGCGCTCCATCTGGGTGGAAGAAGAAGAGCTGGGCGCATATCGGTTCATCGAGCATAGACGAAAGCGGTACAGGGTCAAGATCCCCCAGACAATTAACAAGAGAGTCACCCTTCGACTAAGCGGTATCGGAAAGAGATTGGGAAGCGAGGCCGGAGATCTCTTTCTAAGGTCT
>JASFLR010000404.1:0-4179 GCA_050117995.1 Anaerolineae bacterium | reverse complement strand
CCGCTGCTGCCTTTCCTGGCAATTGGCGGAGGTTGGCTCATCACTGTCATAGCTGATTCGGCGGCGCAACGTTTCGAGCGTCCTCGTCAGCTGTCTACTATCGTGACAGTGCTGCTTGTCTTCCTCGTGCTGGCTTTGCCCCTGATAGCTGCCATCTCCTTTGATCTTGGACTGACCCGGAAGGACCACCGCGAGCTCGCCGGTCAGTGGGTGGAAGAGAATATTCAAGATGGAAGCAAGATAGCTATCGAGCACTATTCAATACCATTTGACCACGAACGATATGAGGTAACCGACGTCGTACGCGCCGGTGATTATGACCTGGCCTGGTATCAACAAGAAGGATTCGATGTCCTTATTGTGAGCGACGGCGTGTGGGAGATACTAAAGCGCCAGCCTCAATACTACGGTGAGAAGCTGGACACGCTCGCAGGGATCACAGAAAGCGGTACCCTGCTAGCCGAGTTCGTGCCAGAGCCCCCGGGCATCGTGGTTGCCGGTTACCCGACCGTGGCAGTATACCATTACGCACCGGTGCGCATCTACCAGTTACCACAGGCCGTATCTGCCCTTGGCGCGAGCCCAACTTGCACACAGCAAAGGAGCAATCTTGAGTAGTCAATCGGATTTGGGCAAGCTGGATGCCGTTGGAGGAACAGCATCGCTACGTTTGGAAGCAGTGCGGTGGTTGCTGCCGATAGGGTGGGTGCTCAGTGGGGTGGGCTTCTTGGGCCCCTGGATAGCACATCCCACAGCGGCACTGAGTTTGAGCGGTGTAGACATGGCCGAGTTTGTCAAGTTCCTTCCCGGCGCGCTGGATGGTTCGCTCACGCTGGTGAGGCAGGTCTTCTACCTGCCACCCTTTGCCGTCACAGCAAGCCTCGCGTTGTTGATCCACTCTGAAAGCCTTCGTTATCACAGACTGCTCAGAGCGCTGGGATTACTGCTGGCGGTTCCTCTTAGCCTTCAGCTTCTGCCTCCAGCATGGTCTCCGTCCAGCCTACTGACAGCCGAATTCCGCGCGCAGACCATCGCCCTTGTGATCTGCTGGCTGCTGCTGACAGGTTCCTGGCTGTTGAGACGCCTACCCACGTGGTTATCTGGCACTGTGAGCGCGGCGCTCTGCCTAGTCGCGCTACTGCTGACGACATGGCAGTTCCTGCTTGCCAAGCCGGCGACTGACGAGGTGTACAGCACGATTCCCGCTGGCGGCTGGGGGATCTGGCTCTGCCTTGTTGGGCTGGCAATTGCCACCGTAGCCAGCATGTATCTAGTGCTGACAGGACGCCGCCAAAGCAGGAGCCCGCTGGCGAAACCGCTGAGTTGAGGTCAGGCTGACCATGTTTGGAATGGATATCGCTCCCTGGACTATCGTTGGCATACTAGCCTACAGCATCGTGGTGACTCTGTTCACGAGTTGGATCGCTGCTGGCTTCAGGCGGCCTCAATTGCCATCCGTGTTCACGCTACGGTTCCTTGTTGGCTTGATGGCCGGCCTGATGTGGACCGGCTTGCTCTACGTCTTTGGCGTGCTTGCTATCCGCTACGTTGAGCGCATGCCGAACACAGCTATCGGCTACATGCTGCTTGGCAGCGCTGGATTCATGCTTTCCTGGGCACGCGCGGCTTTGTATCAGCGTGTTCAGAAACAGCGGAAACCGCCTGAATCCTTTGAGGTCGGGGCACTGGGGCTGTTGCTACTTCGAACTGCGAACTACCTGTTGTTGGCACTGGCTGTCTATCTTCTCTTGTCGTGGTTGCTAAGACTGCCCCCCGAACCGCTCCTCCTGATACCGCTGTGGATCGGAGCGTTGCTGCCCGACCTTGATCGGCGAGATTCGCTGCTAGGCCGGCTGGTACCTTGGATCTCTCAGCGGCTTGAGAACCGCTTGGGCTATCTTGAGGAATGGCACACACCGGCTGCCGCTGTCCTGGTGGCAATCGTGTCAGTCCTTCTGGGTCTTGTTTTTGGCATGCAGACGGCGTACCTGCTCCCACTCGGTTTCGTCTCGCACCTGCTCATTGACATGCTGGCGCCGCGCGGGATCATGCTCCTGTGGCCATTCAGCCGGAGGAGATACGGCGTATTGCGGGGGATCTTGAGGACACCCGGCTCATTCGCCCACTATGTCTTGGCAGGTAGTCTCGTATTGGTGGCGGTGATTCTGTGGTTGGCTATTGGCTTGCGTCCAGAGCCGGCCCCAGCCCCGACACCGTCGTACGGCCAGACACTTGAACGCTACTACTCGATGCGGGGCAAAACTCAGGTCTTTGCCTATCTAGAAGGGTCGTGGCAGATTTCCGGGCGTCCTATCAGCGGGTGGTTCGAGATTCTCAACGCGGCCGATGACTCATACCTGTTGCTTGACCGCTATACTCGGGAGATTTTCACAGCGGGACGGACCGCCGACGACAACGTATACGCTACCAGGATCGTCTTGCGGGCTGGATCGCCTGTAGTGGTAAAGCCTGTTGAGATCCATCTGAAGGAGCAGAGACTGTCCGAAGCACTCGACATTGTCTACGAGATGCAGCTTGAACCTGGCCTGAAGTATATCTATGTTTCTGGCGAACTGCTCTTGGCAGGGTCGCAGGAAACCGGTGCGGGGCTGTTGTGGGAGGACTTGAGCCAGACCAGCTTGCGGAAAGTCCGGAGAGACGACGAGACACATTACAGCCTACACTACCTGGATGCTGCTGAACTGATCGGCCTTGCTGAGGTCCGGGTTCAGACTGCGGAATTGGTCATTGTGGCTACCTACGTGCCAGCGCAAGCCGGTCCAACCGCAACGCCACTGCCATCACCTCCAGCCACAAGAGAGCCCACGCAGCAGAGCTGTGGTGGCGAGGCAGGATAGCGATAGAAGGGAGGGGCTGGCATGCCAACCCACTGTGCTGCTCCAGCCCGAGGGCGTGCAGATGCTCGCCGCAAGTTGACATAATGGTGACTAGTGTAGTCTTGTGCGCATATGCCTTGCGATATACCCATTGCCGACTATCATCACTCGGGAACCTATCCTGGACGAGGTTGCAATTGTCCCCTTCAGGAAACGCGAAGGGTAATCACGCGCTGGGAAAACCATCTCGCACCCGAAAGGCAATGGGATGAACGCAGACCAGAGCCAGCGCACAGATTCTCTGACCACGTACAGCTTTCGCACAGCTGACGATTCGCGATTTTGAAGGGCAGGGGGCTTGACAGAAGGGCCACAAAGTGATAAGATCGGTATTGAACTTAATACACATTAAGTTCAATACAGGCGCAGTGGAGGCGGTATGGCTGACGAGAAGCACTTCCCCACCCTGCAGGAATCCCAGGAGCGATTCCTGGCAACCATACAGACCAAACGCACAGCGGACACGTATGGATGGGCTCTCAACGCGTTCCAGCGCTTCGCGAGCCATCTCGTCGGGGACAGTGAGGATGATGATGCTGACGCCCTCGCCTTCCATACTGATCATCTCGAGGACGACGTCCTAGAGGAATTCTACTACTGGTTGGCCGAGGAGTACGAGAGCCAGCAAACCGCACGCACCTATCTATCGGCCGTACGCAGGTTCCTGAACTGGCTTGACGCGAGAGAGCTACTGGGAGAGGGATTCCAGCTGAGCAAAGCGCAGAATCGCCTCAAGGCAGCCCAGGGCAACAGGAAGACGATACCGTACAAGCACCGCCGGGTAGATCCCGAGCTCCCTGCCCTGGTATCCTATTATGACAAGCTATCATTGCCTGAGGGCGATGACCGGCGCAGTCGGCTGGAACGTCTCAAGATACTGCGCGCCCGGGCGATTGTGCATACGCTATATGCCTCTGGCGGACGTGTGAGTGAGGTTGCCAGCTTGACACGCGAGATGGTGCTGGACGGCCGGCTTGACGAGGTTCATCTGGTGGGCAAAGGAGGTCAGCCACGGGTCATCCTGTTGACATCCGAGGCAATGCAGGCGATATCAGCGTATGTCGCTGAACGGAACGACAGCTTTCCCGGCCTCTTTATCTCTCATGGGAGAGGATACGGCAATCAACTGGGCCGTGGCACAATCTGGGCCGTGGTCAAGAAGGCTGTGAAGATGCTAGGCCTGCATCACAGTACGTCGCCCCATTCCTTCCGGCACTATCGAGCAACCCAGTTGCTGAATGAGGGAATGCCGCTGGAATCAGTTCAGGCCTACCTGGGTCAT
>JASFLR010000403.1:0-4185 GCA_050117995.1 Anaerolineae bacterium | reverse complement strand
CGACCGTCTGACCGCCCTGGCTGCCCTGCTCCGGTGGGAAAAGATCACCGGCCCGACCGGCCCGGCAACCCCGCAGCCCCCGTTCATCGTCGCCTCGGCGCGCGCTCTCATGCACAAGACCCTGCCTGTCCGCGAGTTCCGCATGGGCCTGCGACAGTATCGTCGCGGGCAGGAGCTTGACCTCCAGCGGACATTGGGCAGTTGGGTCGCACACGGCTACCGTCCCGAGACCGTGGTCGAGGAGCCCGGGACCTTTAGCCGGCGCGGTGGCCTGATCGACGTCTTTCCGCCCAACATGCCAAGCCTCGATGCCAACACTCCCGAACCCTCGCGGCCCGTACGCATCGAGCTATTCGGTGACGAGATCGACAGCCTGCGCATCTTTGACCCCACCACCCAGCGCTCCATGTACCGCATTGATAGCTTTACCCTGGCGCCAGCCACAGAGGCCCTGCCCAGGCTGGCACCGATCGCCGGAGAGCGAAGTTCCAGCCTGGACATCATGCCCTGCCACCCGCCTGCCCGGATGGAGTACAAGCAGGACCGGGTCCACCTGGAACAGGGCACCTACTTTCGCGGCATCGAGTTCTACCTGCCCTTCTTCTATTCCCACCCAGCCACCCTGCTGGATTACATGCCGGACGACGCCCTGCTCCTCGTCGACGACTGGGATGCCCTCATGGGTTCCGTTATGGACCTCGAACAGCAGGCCGCAATGCTGCAGACCGACCTCGTAAAAGTCGGCGAGTTGCCCCGGAATTTTCCCCAGCCCTACTTTGGCTGGGAGGACCTCGGCGAGGCCCTGCGTGCCAGAAGACCACTGGTGCTGGGCGGCAGGGCCCGGCATGGAGAGCCTGGACCATTGGCCGGTCTCTTTACCCATGGCGAGCGCTATGGCGGCCAGCTCAAACGCGTTCTGGACGGGTTTCAGGCCATGCGCGACGCCGGGCAGCGGGTGGTCGTCGTCAGCCGCCAAGCACGGCGCATCTCCGAACTCCTTGAGGATCGGGCCATCACCGCCAAGCCGGTGGCCAACATCGCAGATCCCCCTGCGCCCCGCAGCCTGAACCTGGTACAGGGAACGCTGGCCGAAGGCTGGATTTTGCACGGGGAGCACCACGCAGAAGCAACCTCCACCGGGCCAGCGCTGCACCTACTGACCGACGCCGAGGTGTTCGGCTGGGCGCGACCGGTTCCCCGCCGGGCGCGGCGTCCCCGTCCCGTGGCGCCTGAAGCCTTTTTTGCCGACGTCCAGCCTGGCACCTATGTAGTGCATGTCGAACACGGGATCGGCCTCTTCACCGGCCTGACCAAGATGGGACTAAACGGCGGCGAGCGGGAATATCTCCTGGTCGAATATGCCGCTGGCGACAAGCTCTACGTGCCTGTGTACCAGGCCGACCGCCTGAGCCGGTACGTGGGCGTGACCGACCATGAACCGCGAATTAATCGGCTGGGCACGGCCGAGTGGCAGCAGATCAAGGCCAAGGCGAAAAAGGCAGTCGAGGACATCGCTGACGATCTTTTGGCCCTTTATGCGTCCCGCGAGGTCGTAGAGGGTCATGCCTTCAGCATCGACACCCTCTGGCAGGCCGAGCTCGAGGCATCCTTTCCCTACGTTGAGACCGAGGCCCAGGTCCGTGCCCTGGACGAGATCAAGGCTGACATGGAGCGCCCTCGCCCCATGGATCGCCTCGTCTGCGGCGACGTGGGCTATGGCAAGACCGAAGTGGCTTTGCGCGCTGCCTTCAAGGCCGTCATGGACGGCAAACAGGTCGCCGTCTTGGTGCCCACCACCGTCCTGGCACAGCAACACTATCAGACCTTCAGCGAGCGTTTGGGCTCCTTCCCCGTGCAGGTCGCTATGCTCTCGCGGTTCCTCACCCGCAAGCAGCAGGAAAAGGTGGTCAAGAGCCTCACTCGCGGCGGTGTGGATATTGTCATCGGCACCCACCGGCTCCTCTCCGAAGATGTCAGCTTCAAGGACATGGGCTTGCTCATCATCGATGAGGAACAGCGCTTTGGCGTCGCTCACAAGGAACGCCTCAAACAGATGCGCCAGGAGGTGGACGTCCTGACGCTGACAGCCACCCCGATCCCGCGCACGCTGCATATGTCGCTGACCGGTGTGCGCGATATGAGCACCATCGACACGCCGCCCGAAGAGCGCCTGCCCGTGCGCACCCATGTCGGCGAGTACGACGAGACCCTCATTCGCCAGGCGATCCTGCGCGAGATCGACCGCGGAGGCCAGGTCTTCTTTGTCCATAATCGTGTGATGAGCATCTACCCGATGGCCCAACGACTCCGCAAGCTGGTGCCCGAAGCCAGGGTGGGCGTGGCCCACGGCCAGTTGGCCGAACGGGAGCTCGAACAAGTCATGCTCGAGTTTAGCGCCGGGAATATCGACGTCCTCGCCAGCACCAGCATCATCGAGAGCGGGCTGGACATCCCCAATGCCAACACCCTCATCGTCAACCGCGCCGACCGCTTTGGCCTGGCCCAGCTCTACCAACTCAAGGGTCGCGTGGGCCGCAGCGCCCAGCGCGCGTACGCCTACTTCCTCCACCCGGTCGCGACGTCGCTGAGCGAGACCGCCCGCCAGCGGCTGGATACGATCGCAGAGGCAACCGAGTTGGGCGCCGGATTCCGCATCGCCATGCGCGATATGGAGATCCGCGGTGCAGGCGAACTCCTCGGTGCTCGCCAACACGGGCATATCGCTGCCATCGGCTTTGACCTCTACACCCGTCTCCTCGCCCAAGCTGTCCGGGAGGCCCGCGCCCAGCAGGAGGCCACCGGACAGAAGATGCCCGAAACCGAAGCGGTGGATGAAATGTCCGCCTATGTGCAGCCTTTGGAGCAAGCTGTGCAGATCAACCTGCCCTTGGCAGCCTACCTGCCTGAATCGTATGTGCCTGACGACAAACTGCGCCTGCAACTCTACCGCCGCCTGGCTGGTCTTACAACCCACAAGGAGATCGACGACCTCCGTGCCGAGCTAAAGGACCGATTTGGCGATCTCCCTGAAGAGGCAGATAATCTATGCTTCCAGCTCCGGCTCAAGCTCGATGCGGTCCAGGCAGGCGCCAAAGCCATCACCACTGAAGAGGGCCAGGTTCTGATACGGGCCGACAGCTTGGAGGACGTGGATCGAGCCTGGCTCCAACGACGCCTGGGCGACCGCGCCCGCGTGGCGCGTCGCGCCGTCTGGCTACCGCTCGACGAGGACGACCGCTGGCGCACTGTGCTCTTGGCTGCCCTGCAAGCCATCGCCGAAGGGCTGGGTTGAGCGCTGCTCTGCTGGCGCACACCGCCAGAGGTCCAACCAGCCTTCCGATTTGACCCTCTACTGCCCGTGTGCTATACTTGTTCTGAGGCTGGATTCGATTCCCACTGTCGTGATCACGGGAATTCAGTCCGCGTCGGTTGCCGGCAAGGATGCCGGCACTAATTGACTAGAGTCTTTGGAGGTTCCTTTGATTCCAGATCGCGATCTGGAGACGTTGCAGTCGTTCAATGGTCATGGGAGCATCACGCTAAGCGCCTATCTGCGCTTGGACACCCCCGAACGTCGCAAGTCTGCTTACGACGAATTCCTACAACAGATGAATCTGAGGCTTGACGAGTGCGATCCCAAGCCCGAGTGCCGTGAAGCGCTCAAGGAAGACATGGATATTGTGGGCATGTACCTTCGCACCAACGGTCGCCGAAATTATTCAGGTCTGGCCATCTTTTCCTGTGCGGCCGAGCTGTTTTGGCGCGTCTACCCGTTGACGGTGCCCCTGCCCAACCATGTGTCAGTCGGCCCCCAATTTGATATAGCGCCGCTTGAGCAAGCCCTTGAGAATGCCGCTTCCTGACAAAGTGAGATAACGAGCCCGATAGAAGATATGCCAAGCGGGAGCCTGCTTGAACAGGCTCCCGCTTGTTCTATGCAGCGGGAGATCCTGGCAAACTCTCAGCAAGAAACTGGAGCACCTGCCGCCAGCTTTCGACGTTCGCCCGCGCATTAGCCTGCGTCGTTCCGCCAAAAGCCCCAGCTGGCCCGCTGGCAGGCGCTCGCCCATAAGTAGGCACGTAGGGCAAGCCATGGCAATGGGGCAGGCCGATCGCATGACCTGCACCACCATAGCAAAAGTGGTCGTGTGGATGGGCAAAGCCTCGCTGCTCCAGGCGAGCCAT
>JASFLR010000402.1:0-4186 GCA_050117995.1 Anaerolineae bacterium | reverse complement strand
CGCCTTTTCTGCGGCCCGGACCTGTGATGTGATGCTGGTCATCGGGACGTCAGCGCTGGTCAATCCAGCTGCTTCCCTGCCCCTGGTGGCGTTGCAGCGCGGGGCCTACGTGGTCGAGTTCAATCCCCAGCCAACGCCGCTTTCTGATCTCGCGGATGAGATCGTTCGCCAGCCTGCAGCAGAGGCTCTTCTTGGCTGGTGGCACGCGTGGCAATCGGAGGGTTAGCGTCAGATTGTGGTGAGGCATGTCGGTTGACAAATTGGGCCAAACGGGGTATACTGTGTTTACCAGAGGGGAGGGTAGCAATTTGCCCCGTGCCAAAGGAATGAATGAAGTCGAGAGCGATCCCAGACGCCAGGGAAGTCACATGCCCTGGCGTCTGCTTATGCTCCAAGTATTGTGAGGTTATCGGGTTACGAGTAGGATCTCATGTGAGGAGGTGTCAATGGATTCAGGGATGATTGGGAAGATCCAGAAAGCACGATTCTATGCTGAAGAGCCGGAGCGAATTTGCTTCGAGCAGTTCCGGGCCACATTTCAGGGTACGAACTCGCGGCATACGATTTCTTACGATCATGGTGGCTGGCACTGCACTTGCAACTTTTTCGCGAGCCGTGGTGTGTGCAGTCACACGATGGCTTTCGAGCGCCTTCTGGGCGCGATGTTGCCCCCGGAGGCAAGGGTGCCCGCAGAGCCGGCCAAAAAACTGGCATAGACGGTAGGGAGCACAGCGGGGGGCGGGGAACATAGCCCGTCCCCCGTTTTTATGTCTCGATTTCTCCAAGGAGGTCTTTGCCGGCAGTGGCAACCAGCCGGACCGGAAAGAGTCTGTTCGCAAGATCCGCCGAATTGCGAGTGTACACCCTCAGATAGTTATCGGTCAACCCGCTCCAGAAAGTACCTTCTTTTCTCTCTTTTTCTGCCTCCCACAGCACCTCCAGCGTCCGCCCAATATAGCTTTGACTGAATGCCTGCTGGCTGGTGGCTGCTACCTTGCGCATGGCGCGCGCACGTCGCGCTTTGAACTGGGGAGACACCTGGTCCGGCATCTTCTCTGCCGGGGTGCCGGCGCGTGCCGAGAAGGGAAAGACGTGGGTGCGTGAGAACGCCATCCTTTGCAGAAAATCCAAGCTCTGGGCGAACTCGTCTTCGGTTTCGCCAGGGGATCCGACGATCATGTCGGTGGTTACAGCCAGGTCTGGGATCGCCGCCCGGGCTGCGGTCACCCACGCTCTAAATTCACCGGTGGTGTAGCGGCGGGCCATGCGGCGCAAGGTAACGTCGCAGCCGCTCTGCAGCGGCAGGTGCAGGTGGCGGCAGAGCCGTGGATCGTCCCAGAGTCGAAAGGCTTGCTCCGACAGATCCCAGGGCTCTATAGATGAGAGCCGTAAGCGCGGAACGTCAGTCTCGGCCAGTATCCGGTCGACCAGACTCCATAGGTCAGTTTCGGCTGGCTCCCGCTGCCGGTCGCGGCCGTAGGCGCCGATGTGGACGCCCGTCAGAACGATCTCCTGGTACCCTTTGGCCAGGAGGGCACGCACTTCAGTCAAGATCTCATCGGCCGGCCGGCTGTGTTGCGGACCGCGTGCAACATGGATGATACAATAGGTGCAGGCATTGTCGCAGCCATCTTGGATCTTGACCAGGGCTCGGGTTCGCGTGCGAGGGACGTCCGCTCCAATGCCTTTCCTCTGGACCGCACTGACCCCGATCAGGTTTCCAAGGTGCTCTTTTTCTGGATTGCCCACGACCCTTTCCACACCGGGCAGGCTGTCGAGGGCTTCCGGCTCGAGCTCGGCATAGCAGCCGGTGGCGATCAGGCGGGTTTGCGGGTTGTCCCGGTGGAGGCGACGCAGAGCCTGGCGTGACTTTTGCGCGGCGACGTGAGTGACGGCGCAGGTGTTTAGCACGCACAGTTCGGCCTCAGCCGGAGACCCCACCACTTTGTGTCCGACTGCGGCGAGCTGTCCGGCAAGGCTGTCCATCTCACTTTGATTCAGCTTGCAGCCAAGGCTGGCTAGATATATCTTCATTGCATTCTCGCGGCGCATTGTACCACAGGGGCAGGTGGCTGTAAAGGGATTGGGGGGAATTGGCCTCGACGTGGATAAAATGGTATAATCAGCGCGAACCGGGGCTATTGGCGAGCCCCGGTGTGTGTGATAGGGCACTTGTGATATGGCAGAATCTACATGGAAGCACTACCTTAGCGACTACGACGAAGGGCTGGGGCTCGTATACGAGCGATTTGTGCTCAACGATTTCCTGCTGGCCTTGCGCGAGGAATATGGGTCTGAATCGGTGCTTGAAGCACCGACCTTTGGGATGGCAGGCGTCTCTGGCATTAACAGTGTGGCACTGGCTCAAGCTGGGGCAGAGGTAACACTGGTAGATGATCACGCTGAACGGCTGGCTGCCGTGGAGCGCATCTGGGGCGAGTTGGCGCTGCCAGCGCGCTTTGTCCATCATGCAGCGTGGGAGCAACTGCCCTTTGCCGATCAGTCATTCGATCTGGTCTGGAACTGGGCGGCCCTATGGCATATCTCCGACGGCTCACCCGAGGGAGCCCAGCTCCCCGAGTTCTTGCTGCGAGAACTCGCTCGTGTGTCGCGGCAGGTGGTCTTTGTAGCCATGCCGAATCGCGCCCAGGTCGGCTACCTGATGCGCAAGTATCTGCTTGAGCGCGATTTCGTGGACTATGTGGACGAAGCGTGGGCTGATATTGGCCGCGTCCGCCGCGTGCTGGAAGGGGCTGGGCTGCGCATTGTGCGCGAAGGCGTGCTCGATGTGCCCCCCTGGCCTGATACGGTCATGCCCGCTTCGGAGGTGCTGAAGCGACTGGGCATCAAGTCCAGGAAGCTGGAGGGCCAGTTCAGCGGGGATTCCTGGCAGTGGAGCACCATGGCCTATTACCTGGGCGAGCAACCCGATCTCTACGACCGCGTGATGCGCTACGCCTGGCTCGACAGAGCGCCGATTCCGTGGCGCATCAAAGCAGTATGGGCGCACCATCGATACGTGGTAGGTGTCAAGGAGGGCTGACGGGCATTGGCTGATGGTAAAGCCTGTCCCCTCTCTCTTCTGAGATGAACATGGCACGGATTCTGCATCGTCGAGCGCTAACTCATATCCTGGTAGTCGTCGCCTACTTACTTCTGGCTTTGGTTGCCACCTGGCCCTTGGTGCGCTACCTGAGTACCCATGTGCCGGGCAGCGAGACCTGGGCCTTTGACGAGTACACCTTCATCTGGAACACGTGGTGGTTCCGCTACTCGCTTTTCGACTTGGGGCAGAACCCTCTGTATTCAGCGCACACCTTTTACCCGCTGGGCATCAGCCTGGCGTTCTACACTTACAATCTGTTCAATGCAATCATCTCGCTGCCACTGCAGTCGTTTCTGTCCCTGCCAGCGATTAGCAACCTGACCTTTCTGCTGTGGACTGTCCTTAGCGGCTATGGGGTTTTCGCTCTGGTCGAGACCTTGCTGGGAGCTGCCGGGCGCAGTACGGCCAGCGAGCGGCAGCCAGGTAGGGAGGTGCATCGCGCCTCGCTTGCGGTGTATGCTGCTGCCTTTCTCGCTGGCTTGATCTACGCTTTCGGCTCCTACCGCTTTGTGTACGCAGCTATCGGCCACTATGACAAGTGGAGCACCGCCTGGATTCCGATCTACACGTTGTACCTTCTCAAGACGATCCGTGAGCGCAGACTGCGGAACGCGATACTGGCAGGCATCTTTCTGGTGTTTGCCCAGTTGACTGAGATGATCTTTGGTGTCTTTTTGGGGATGCTTACCCTCATCGTGTTGGCGTTCCTAGCGGGCCGGCGAGGGCGGCAGGAGGTGGCGGGCGGATGGCGGTCCCTGCTGGGGCGCCTGGCGATCATGGGGCTGGTAGCGGCGCTTCTTTACCTGCCTGTGCTGGTGCCTGTGGTAAGGGAGATGCTCGGTGGGTATGCCCATTCTGGATGGGGGGATGCTGAGAAGCTGTCGGTAGATCTAGTGGGTTTGGTAACGCCTACACCCCTGCATCCGCTGGGCGGTGACTGGGTGCAGACCTTGCGGCAAACGCAAGAGGGAACATCGCGGTTTCGGGATGTGAATACCGTGTTCCTTGGCTGGGCAGGGCTGGCCCTGGCCCTCGTGGGAGCGGTGCGCTACCGGAGCAAGGTTGCTGCCTGGATCACCA
>JASFLR010000401.1:0-4194 GCA_050117995.1 Anaerolineae bacterium | reverse complement strand
TGGACTGACCAGCCTCCCCAGGCGCTCGGGAGGCCGAATCGAGGCAAAGTTGGAAGGGAAAAGGAAAATGTGCTATCCCTCTTGCAGTAGAATCAAACTTGCGCTATAATCGGAACAGGCGTACGCAAAGCCTCACACAAGCCAGCCAAGAATCGTTTCCTAGCAAAAGCACGCTCAGGGAGGAGTCGGAACATGATTGGCAGCCGGCTGGGACCCTACGAGATCATCGAAGAGATCGGCTCAGGTGCGATGGCCACCGTCTACCGCGCCTACCAACCCACCATGGACCGCTATGTGGCGGTCAAGGCCATCGATGCCTCTCACGTTCGCGACGACGAGGCCGTAGCCCGCTTCCAGCGCGAAGCCCGCCTCATCGCCCGCCTCGAACACGTGCACATCCTGCCCGTGCACGACTTTGACGGCGCCCACGACCCACCCTACATCGTGATGCGCTACCTCGAGGGCGGCACCGTCCGCGACGTCCTGGCCCAGGGCCCGCTGCCCCTCGACGAAACGGCCTACCTCATCCAGCAGATCGGCAGCGCCCTGCACTATGCCCACCGGCAGGGCATCGTCCACCGCGACGTCAAACCGGCCAACGTCCTCATCGACACCGAGGGCAACGCCTTTGTGTCCGACTTTGGCATCGCCCGCATCCTCGACGAGAGCGCCCCGAAGGGCAAGTCGCTGACCATGACCGGGTCTTCGGTGGGCACCCCGGCCTACATGGCCCCGGAGCAGATCCAGGGCCAGACCCAGGTCGACGAGCGCGTCGACATTTATGCCCTGGGGGCCCTGCTGTTCGAAATGGTCACCGGCGAGCTTCCCTTCCAGGGTCCCAACCTGGTCCAGTTGCTGTACCAGCACCTGAACGACCCTGTGCCCGATCCCCGGACCCTCCGACCGGAGCTGCCACCCACGCTGGGCAGTGTCATCCAACAGGCGATGGCCAAGGCGCCCCAGGATCGCTATGCCACGGCCGAAGCGTTCGTAGCCGCGGCCATCAAAGCCATCGGCGCCGGCGCCGCCGTCCCGCTGGCCATCCAGGCTGCAGCCCGCGCATCCCAACAGGAGATCCTCAGGCAGCGGGAGACAAACCGCGAGGCGATCGAGCACACGCAGGCCCAGTTCCGGGCCACGCGGGCTGGAGGGTGGAGGACGCCCAGTTCGGAAGGGCAGTCTGGCGAACACCAGCGCAACGTGACCGTCCTGTCGGTGATGGCCGCCGATTACCTGGAGATCGTCGAGGAGGCGGAGGGCGGCGTGGCGGCCCGGCAGGCCCTCGACGCCCTGTGGGAGGCTGCCCGCGAGATCGTCGACGCCCGGGGCGGCCAGGTGTACACCTGCACCGAGGACTCGCTGCTGGCCCTATGGGGCGCCGCCGGGGCGCGGGAGGATGACCCCGAAAATGCCATCCGGGCGGCGCTGGATATCCGCGACGCTCTGCAAGCACTGAGCACCGGCCTCCCTGGCGCCGAAGGGGATGCAGGCGTCCCCGCCCGTTTCGGCCTGAATTCCGGCACGGCGCTCCTGGCGCCATCCGGAGATAGCGGGGCCTTTACCGTCAGCGGCACGACGGTCAGCCTGGCCAACCGGGTCGCCCAGCGCGCCTACGGTGAGATCCTGATCACCCACGATACCTACCGGAGTGTCCAGGGCGTGTTCAGTATGCTGGTGGCCAACCCTCTGCGGGTGCGCGGCCGGTCAGACCCCCTTGCCCTGTACACCGTGACCGCGGAAAAGCCGCGCGCCTTTCGCCGGGCGGAGCGCGACGTCGAAGGGGTGGCCACCAAGATGGTGGGACGCCGCGCAGAGCTGCACATGCTCCAGGACGTTTTCGAGGACGCCATCGAGGAATCGGAAACCCAGGTCGTGACCATCACCGGCCAGGCGGGCATCGGCAAGTCGCGCCTGCTGGGCGAGTTCGACGAGTGGTCGGACCTGCACCCGGTGACCTTTCGCCTCTTTCAGGGGCGGGCCACCAGCGCTATGACCCGCCGGCCCTATGCCCTGCTCCGGGACGTCATGTCCTTCCGCTTTGAGATCCTGGACAGCGACCCCTTTGAGATAATACGCGACAAGCTGGAGGATGGCGTCACGCTGCTGACCGGGAGCTCCAACCCCGAGATGGCGCACATGATCGGTCACCTGTGCGGGTTCGACTTTTCCGCTTCCGAGCACATCAAGGGGTTGCTCATCGATCCGCAGCAGTTGATGGGCCGGGCGCGGCAGTGGTTCAAGCGGCTGTTCATCGCCACGGCAGATCTGAACCCCATCCTCATCGAGCTGGAGGACGTCCACCACGCCGACGACGCCTCGCTGGACCTCTTCAACGAGCTGGTCACCGAACACCAGGCGCTGCCCCTGCTGCTGGTCTGCCTGGCCCGCCCCACGCTGCTGGAGCGGCGCCCAACCTGGGGCAGCGGGCACCAGCTCCACCACCGCATCCACCTCGAGCCGCTTACCCGGCGCGAGAGCCGCCTGCTGGCCCGCGAGATCCTGCAAAAGGTGCCCGACCTGTCAAAAGCGCTGCGCGACCGGCTGGTCGACCAGGCGGAGGGCAACCCCTTCTACATGGAAGAGATGGTCAGGATGTTGCTCGAGGACCGCGTGATCGTCGTCGAGTCCGAAGACACCTGGCGCGTCGAAGCCTCGCGCCTGGAGAACCTGCGCGTGCCGCCGTCGCTGGACCGCCTGCTGCAGGTGCGGTTCGACACCCTCCTCTACCCCGAGAAGCTGGCCCTGCAGCGGGCATCGGTCGTCGGGCGCGTCTTTTACGACTCGGCCGTCGTAGCGCTGGATGAGGCGGATGGGGCCCGACTGGAGGATGCGGCCGGGGTTCTGGACCTGCTGGCCGAGCGCGGCTTTATCCATGCCCGCGAGACCTCGGCCTTTGCCGGACACACCGAGTACGTCTTTGACCAGCAGATGATGCGCGACTCGATCTATGACAAGCTATTGCGGCAGCAGGCGCGCGACTACCACGCCGCGGTCGCCGGCTGGGTGGTGGAGGTGGCCGGCGAGCGCGTGGCCGAGTATTATCCGCTCATCGCCGAGCACTATGAGAAGGGGGGCGAGGTCGAGCAGGCGGCCCGCTATCAGCAGCTGGCCGGCGAGCGGTCCTATGCGGTCGGCGCCCTGACCGACGCGCGAGCGGCCTTTGAGCGGGCCCTGGCCCTGCTCCCGGAGGCGAGTGCTATCGATAGACTGCCCCTACTCCTCAGCCTGGGCGAGGTGCTGAATGAGGCAGGCGACCTCGCCGAGGCCAGGCGGGTGCTGGACAGTGCGCTGGCTGCCGCCGTCAACATGGATGAAGCCGGCGCACGGGCCAACGCCCTCTACCTGCTGGCGCAGAATGCCACACGCGTCGGCCACTGGGACGTGGCATTGGGCCACCTGGACCAGGCTGAGAAGCTGGTTCGCGGCACGGATGATTGGGGCATCCTGGCCCGGGTGCTCTACGGGCTGGGTGACGCGCGCTATCGTTCGGGCCAGACCGGCGAGGCCCGATCCGCCTGTCAGGAGGCTCTGGCCATCGCGCGGGATATTGGCGACCGGCTGACCGAGATGAACGCCCTGAACCGGCTCGGGGCGGTAGAGATGTATTCAGGCCAGGCACAGGAGGCAGCCCGCCTTATCGAGGAATGCCGGACGCTGGCCCGGGAGGCGGGCAACCCCTATCGCGAAATGCGGGCGCTTGGCAACCTGGGAGAGGTAGCCCGGCTCCAGGGGGACTTTGCCCTGGCCCGCCAACACACCGAGGCAGCGCTGACCATCAGCCGGGAGGTGGAAGACCCTGTGGGCTTGGTCGCGGCGGCTGGAAACCTGGCCAATCTCAAGATCGATGCCGGCTCGCTCCCGGAGGCGCAGGGCCTCATCGCCGAAGCCGCCCGGACAGCCCGCCGCATGGGATCGATCACCTGGCTTGTGGGCACAGTAGGCAACTTAGCCTTCCTGCGAGCGGCCCAGGGGCGGATCGATGAGGCGCTGGCCCTCATAGGTCTCGCCTGGGAGCACCCGGCTACGAGCAGCGACGGCCGGCAAGACATCGAATACTGGATCATGCCACGGCTGGAGGAGACCCTCACGCCGGAGGAGATTCAGGCCGGCATGGCCAAGGGCCGAGACCTCGATCTGGACGAGGTGATCGACGCCTTTCTGGCCGAAGCGACCTAGACGCGCCCACCCCTGTTC
>JASFLR010000400.1:0-4207 GCA_050117995.1 Anaerolineae bacterium | reverse complement strand
CATCTTGGGCGCAGTAGCCATGCTCCTCTGGGTCGCTCCAGACATCGAGGAAATGATGCAGGTCGTGGACTGGACCACGCTCATGTTCTTCATCGCGCTGTTCATCTCCGTCGGAGCGCTCCAAGAGGTCGGTCTGATCAGTTATATTGCCATGGGGATAGGTAACCTGGTCGGCGACAACCTGCTGGCCGCAACCCTGATCCTAGTATGGTCTGCTGCCTTGCTGTCGGGCCTGATCGACAATATCCCCTTTGCCGCGACGATGCTGCCGGTGGTGGGCTATCTCACACGGACGATTCCCGGGGCCGAGAGCAACGTGCTCTGGTATGCCCTATCGATCGGCGCCGCGATGGGCGGCAACAGCACCTTGATCGGCTCCTCACCTAATCTGGTGACAGCCGGAATCGCGGAACGGGCAGGATATCGCATGACTTATGTAGAATTCCTGAAAGTTGGTCTACCAGCAACCATCATCACTGTGATTGTGGGCACCGTGTGGTTGCTGATCCACTTCTAGACTGAAAGGTTAGAACCTCGCAGCCTTGCAGGCTGGACTAGGAGAATGTGATGAATAAGATTCTATGTGCCACCCGAGGTGGTGAAGCAAGCCAGAAGACACAGGATGCCGCCATTGCCATGGCCAAAGAGACGGGGGCAACCATTCTTTTCCTCTACGTCGTGGACGTCGAGTTCCTCCGGCTCACTGCACGCGGCGTGCGACCGGATGTGGTAAGCACTGAAATGGAACACATGGGCGAGTTTCTGCTGGCCCTGGCCTGCGAGCGCGCCGCTGCCCAGGGCGTCGAGGCCGAGGTATGCCTGCGGCACGGGTCCCTGGTTGAGGCGCTGGAGTCAGCTGCACGCGATGAAGGCGCTGATGCCATCGCCTTTGGACGGCCGGCCGGGCCGGACAGTTCCTTTGCACTGGCCGATCTCGAAGCGCTGGCTGCACAGATCGAAGAGGACATTGGTATCAAGAGCTATATTCTCTAAGCCTATATGTCGCCAAACAAGGAACACTCTGACTATCATCTTATTGCTGCGGTAGGAGAAGAGGCGCAGCTGGCCCCTCTCCTCACGCTGGCCTGTGCTCTGGCGTCAGCTCAGGAAGGCCGTGTCACCCTCCTCAGCGTGACCGCAAGCGGGCGCAAGCCAGTCTGGCTAGAGTTGCCCGACACCTACGGCGCGAAAGTTAGCATCACGGTCAGGGAGGGGCGCGATCCGGGCAACGAGATCCTGGCCCTAGCTCAAGAAGACCCGGCCGATCTCATCTTGCTGGGCTGGCGCGGTGACCGGGGCCGAGGGCGATACTTGTTGGGTCGCACGCTCGATCCCGTCGTGCAACACGCGCCGTGTGATGTCGCAGTCCTGCGGGCTGAGGGCCGTAGAAAGTCGCTGGACGATGCGCCAGATGGCATCGGAAAAGTACTCATCCCGACTCACGGCGGCCCCAACGCAGCGCTCGCCACAGATCTGGCACTGGCGATATCGCCACACACCGAGGTCACAGTCCTGTACGTGGCCCGCGAGTCCCAAGGACGGGTAGCGCTGTCACTGGCCCAACAACACCTGGACGAGATCCTGGAACCCTGGGCGGACGAGCCCCGGGTACAGGGCAAGATCGTCCAGTCCTCATCGCCGGTAAGGGGCATCTTGCAGGAGGCAGCACAGGACTACGACCTGGTCATGGTCGGTGCCAGCCACGAAAGCTACCTGGACCGGATGATGTTCGGCAATATTCCCCAGACCGTGGCTGCCAGCAGCCCAGCACCTTCGATCGTCGTCAAGCGACATTCGCGGCGTATGGTCATGGGTACCTGGCTGCGGCGGGCCGGTTGGCGTCTCTTTGATGTGTTGCCTACCCTCGATCTTCACCAGCAGACCGAGGTATACAAAGCAACCCGCGAAGGGGCAAAGCCCAAGGTCGACTTTTTCGTGATGATGGGGCTATCGTCTGCCATCGCCACCTTTGGCCTGCTGCAGAACAGCGCTGCGGTAATCATCGGAGCCATGCTCGTGGCCCCACTGATGGCTGCCATCTTTGGCCTGAGCCTGGGCATTGTGCGCGGCGACTCGCGATTGCTGCGGCGGGCAACCAGCGCCACGGCCCGGGGCATGGCACTTGCTATCGGCGTAGCTATCGTCCTCACACTCTTGATGCCGGGGGGTTCTCTCTCCAATGAAATTCTTCTCCGTACCCGTCCCAACCTGTTGGACCTGGGCGTTGCCCTGGCCTCAGGTGCGGCAGGCGCCTATGCATTATGCCGCAAGGATGTATCAACCGCGCTGCCCGGTGTAGCCATTGCAGCTGCGCTGGTTCCCCCCCTTGCGACAATCGGGATCGGGCTAGCGCGCTGGAGCGGCGCGGTGGCCGGCGGTGCCATGCTGCTCTTTGCTACGAACCTGGTAGCCATCACCGGGACGGGAGGCATGGTATTTCTATGGCTTGGCTTCCGCCCGCTGCCGGGCAGGGAAACGCGCAGGCGGATATTCCAGGGGGGCGTGGTAGGCACGATCTTGCTGCTTGTAGCTGTGACCATACCTCTTGGCCTGTTCACGATCCAGTCCTGGCGCGATGCTGCTCTCTCGCGAAAGATAGAGGCCGCCCTGCACGAAAGCCTGGACAATATCGAGTATGTGCAATGGGATGGCCAATGGGATATGCAGGAGCTGGAGGACGGCACCATCCAGCTAGAAGTAGTGGAACGCTCGTACCGTACGGTACCCTATAGTGAGGTCGTGAAACTGCAGGAACTGATCGCCGGGGCAATCCAGAGGCCAGTCTCCCTGCGACTGTCCGTCATACTCACCACGCGCCTGGATCCCCTGGTACCTCCCACGCCAACGGCTACACCCCCACCAGGAGCCACGGCAACCTTGACACCGAGTCCAACACCGACACGCACACCCACATTCACACCAACCGCGCAGCCAACAGCCACGGCTACCGCCACGTCCACGCCAAGCCCAACACACACGCTCACGCCCACACCTACCCACACTCCAACACCCACGTACACGCCGACGCCAAGCCCCACACCGACCCCCGTCTTGGCCCAGGTCAGTGGCACTGGAGGCTTGGGCGTCTGGATGTACCGCCGGCCGGGATTCGGTGGCATCAAGATCGCTGCATTGCGCGAGGGGGCAGTGACGGCGGTCATCGGAGGCCCAGTGGAAGCCAACGGATACGTTTGGATACAAGTAGTAGACAGCAGGGGAAGAATGGGCTGGATCCCGGAACCCTACCTGATCTATCTCGGACGTCCCCCGCAATAGTCAAATGAAACTAATACTCCTCTACTTCAGCGGTACCGGAAACACCGATTATGTGGCCCACTACCTGGCGGAGAGGCTAGCGCAGCCGCTGGTCGAGGTTGAACTGCGATCCCTTGAATGGCAGCCCCCCGAGCAGGTCACCGGTTTCGATCTACTGGCTCTTGGATTTCCTGTCTATGCTGCCGACTCGCCGGGGTTTGTCCAGAGCTATGTGAAGCAGTTGATGCCGGGTAAGGGTCGTGGCGCCTTTGTTTTCTGTACGAAGGGAGCCTATGCCGCCGGCGCAGTGAGGCTTAACCTGCAGCGGCTGGAAATGCGCGGCTACACACCACTTGCCGGCGGCGACGTGATCATGCCCGGCACCGATGGCCTGTCTATGATCTCCAGCGACTCGTGGATGGCGCGCAAGGCATTGGAGAAGGACTACGACAGGCTCAAGGACGCCGATCGCCTGATCGAGCAGATCAGAGATGTGCTTTCCAGGTTGGTGGATGGCCACCCTCCGGAAGCACTGCGCCTTCCACTACCAGCGGGGATCAAGATGTCCGCATCAGATCGGCTGTGGGCCTATCTGTACAGAGCCACCGAAAAGTGGGCTCGAGACAGACTCCATGCCGACGCCAAGTGCGAGGGATGCGGTCTGTGCGCGCGGATCTGTCCCGTGGACAATGTGAGTGTACGCGACGGGCATGCACAGTTCGAGGATCACTGCATGCTCTGTCTCCGATGTCTCCACGCCTGTCCACAGGAGGCGATCCAGATCGGCAAGCTCACCGCTGGCAAGTTCCGGTGGAAGGGACCGGGAGGGGATTTCAAGCCTCTACGGCTCCGGCCTGCTGGCTCCTGAACCTCGCGAATTGAGCGGAGCCTCACTCACAGCAACGTGTCGGCGTCTTCTCCAAGTTGAAACGCCACCCCCATAATGAATCCG
>JASFLR010000399.1:0-4213 GCA_050117995.1 Anaerolineae bacterium | reverse complement strand
GAGCAGCGCGGGGTCCAATCCCAATGTGGGCTCGCTTTGGGCAAGCCCCCTGTTTCTAAGATTCTCCCAGGTACGCCTTGCGCACCATCTCGTTCGCTTGTAACGCCTCCGCACTATCCTGCAGAACGATCCGGCCTGTCTCTAGCACATAACCCCTTTGTGCCAGCGATAGGGCAATCGACGCGTTCTGCTCGACGAGCAGGATCGTCGTACCCTGGTCATTGATCTCGCGGATTGTATCAAAGATCGTTTCCACCAGGAGCGGAGCCAGACCCATGGACGGCTCGTCCAGCAGAAGAAGGCGCGGGCTGGCCATCATCGCCCGGCCGATCGCCAGCATCTGTTGCTCTCCACCAGAAAGCGTTCCGGCGACCTGCCTGGCGCGTTCCTTCAGCCGGGGAAACAGCTCAAAAACGCGCTGCATGTCGGCTGCTATGCTTTCCTTATCGGTCCGGGTATAGGCGCCCATCTTCAGGTTCTCGGTGACTGTCAGACGACCAAAGACCTGGCGTCCCTCAGGTGCCTGTGAAAGCCCGAGCTGGACGATCTCGTGGGGCGGAAGCTGATGGATCGGCTGCCCATCAAAGTGAATGGAGCCTGATCGCGGATGGTACAGGCCGCAGATGCTATTCAGCGTCGTGCTTTTGCCTGCGCCATTGGCGCCGATGAGCGTTACGATCTCACCTTCATCCACGCTGATCGTGATACCCTTCAGGGCGTGGATTGCGTCATAGTACGTGTGGATATCGCTGACTTCTAGGAGACCCATCTTACGCTGCTGCCCCCCTTCCCAGGTACGCTTCGATGACGCCGGGATCGCACTGGACCATGCTGGGTGGTCCCTCGCAGATCTTGCTGCCATAGTCTAGGACGGTCACACGATCCGAGATACTCATGACTACCTTCATGTCGTGCTCGATCAAAAAGATGGTCAGGTCCAGCTCGTCTCGCAGCTGGCGGATGAAATCCATCAGGTTCTGCGTTTCGGAAGGATTCATTCCGGCAGCAGGCTCGTCCAGCAGCAGCAGCTTGGGCTGGCTGGACAGCGCCCGCGCGATTTCCAGACGGCGCTGGTCGCCATAGGGCAGGTTCTTGGCGAACTGGTCTCCCAATCCCTGAAGCCCGACAAAGTCCAGCATCTCGCGCGCCTTGTCCACCGACTCCTTCTCTTCCCGCCGGTTGCCAGGGAGTCGGAAGACAGCCCCGAGTACCCCCGTGTGCAGGCGCGTGTGCTGGCCCACCAGGATATTCTCCAGGACGGTCATCTCTTTGAATAGCCGGATGTTCTGGTAGGTGCGGCCGATACCCAGAGCGACGATCTGGTCAGGTCGCAGCTGGGTCAGCGGCGCACCCTCGAAGAAGATCGTACCCTCCTCCGGGCGGTAGAATCCTGTGATACAGTTGAAGAATGTAGTTTTCCCGGCGCCGTTCGGACCGATGAGGCTGACAATGCTGCCCTCAGGGACCGCGAAATCGAACGAATTGACAGCCACCAGCCCGCCAAACCTCTTGGTTACGCCTGTTGCAGTCAGTATGTCCATGCGTATGCCTCAACCGGTTGCTGTCTGCGCTTCAGTGGAGATTTCTTCCCCTTCGCGCAGCTCCATCTGACGCCGCTTCGAGGGCCATAGACCCTCTGGGCGTACGATCATCATGAAGATTAAAAGTGCTCCAAAGAACAACATACGGTATTCGTCCAGCTCGCGCAGGATCTCAGGCATGCCTTTGAGCACCAACGCGCCCACGATGACGCCCGGGATGCTGCCCATGCCGCCGATGATGACCAGGCAGAGCACGTTGATGGACACCAGTAGCGTAAAGTCCTCCGGACCCACGAACTGGTTCCGCGAGGCGTAGATAGCGCCTCCCAGCCCCGCAAATGCGGCTCCGATGGCAAAGGCTAGCAGTTTGTACTTGAGCGTGAATACGCCCATTGCCTCGGCCACGTCCTCATCCTCCCGCATGGCCATCCAGGCGCGACCCGTACGCGAGTTCTGCAGGCGATTGGTGACAAACGCCACCAGCGCAATGCCCAGCAGGATGAGGTACATGAAGTACATAAAGTAGTCGGCCTTGGACACCGCTGCCCCGAACAGGCCCGGTGCGATATCGCGCACGCCACGCGGTCCGCCTGAAAAGTCTGTAAGGACGTCGCTCTTGGCAAGAATGCGTATGATCTCGCCAAAACCCAGCGTCACGATGGCCAAATAGTCGCCGCGCATGCGCAGCACCGGGATGCCCAGCAGGATGCCCGATAGCGCGGCTATCAGCACCCCAATAGGCAGCGCTACCCAAAAGCTCAGCATCAGGCCATGTGGCTCGGCTGCCGTCAGCAGGCCAACCGTGTATGCGCCGATGGCAAAGAAGGCTACATAGCCCAAGTCCAGCAGGCCGGCGAACCCGACCACGATATTCAGCCCCAAGCCGAGCAGCACGTAAATGCCCACCGTGCCCATGGTATAGTTCCAGTACTGCCCGATCACCTGTGGCGCAACCAGCAGGATGGCAGCCACCAGCACGAGCACAACTACCTGGCGGTACTTGAACCTCGCAAAGTCCTGTACCGCCGGTGCGTTCCTGACTCCTTCAGATACTGCGGCCCTGCCCTTGCCCAGCGCGTCGCGCACGCCCAGGTGCGTCCATGCGATCACCAAAAGGGTGATGACTAGTCCTGCGCCCACGACCAGGCCCAGGGCCATCAGCGCCCCGTTTATCGGGCTTTGGCCAAAGGTGAGCATACCTACTGCGTCCTCGTTGAGCTGGTACAGCCATTGCCGCAGCTGCGCGCCACCATCGATGAGCGTGCTCATGATGAAAAGCGAACCCCCGATCAAGAGTCCGTGGATAATTCCGGTCACCAGCCCGGCTAGCAGAATACCCCCCGGCGACTTGGTGAGGCTCTGGCGGGCAGCCCTGCTCACGCCCCAAGCGGCCACAAGCAGCAGAAGAACCCACGCTCCTGCCGTTGGTGACTCGAGTTCGAACCAATTCTGCACCATCTCCCCGAATAGGGTGGTCAGCCCCAGCAAGATGACAAAAAGGTTGATGATGCCTGAAATCAGCCCTTCGCGGAGACTAGCACGCAGATCCATGTCCCTCTCCTATATCCACGAGGATAGCCCAGTGGCCTGCTCGCCCGATGAACATGAGTTCTCTCATCTACGCCTTCTCCCCTGCCAGTACCTCGCCCAACAGACCTCTGGGCCGGAAGATCAGTACCAGGACCAAAATAGTGAAGGCCACCACATCCTTGAGCTGGAAGGGGATGCCCAGCAGGGGCGGGCCCACCGCCTCGAGGATGCCCAGGGACAGCCCACCGAGCATAGCTCCTGGGATGTTACCGATGCCCCCCATCACCGCAGCCGTGAACGCTTTCAGCCCTGGGATAAAACCGACAAAGTGGTAGACTATGCCCATGTGCAAGCCCCACATCACGCCGGCTGCGCCCGCGAGTGCGCCACTGATGACAAATGTGTTGCCAATGACCCGGTCCACGTTGATGCCCATCAATGCCGCGGTTTTTTTATCCTCGGCGACGGCGCGCATGGCCATTCCCATCTTGGTGCGCCTCACCAGAAGCGCCAGCCCGACCATCAGGATGAGCGAAAGGACGATAGTGAGTACGCCGGTGTAGGTGATCAGTACTTCTTCACCTCCGACCATCAAGGTCCAGCCGTCGATGTTTCGCTCGATAATGTCCGGGTTGGTGTACGTGTGGCGGGCAGCGCCGAACATCAGTTGTGCAGCATTCTCCAGGAATAACGAGGCCCCGATGGCACTGATGAGCGGCACCAGGCGGGGTGCCGTGCGCAGAGGTCGATACGCGATCCGCTCCAGCGCGATGGAGACCAAGATCCCCACCGTCATGCCGATGGCAAAGGTGATCACCAGTGAAATGATCGTGCTGGGAACGTTCCTGTTGAGAAAGCCGCTGGCGTCTAGCGCCTCGAGGGTGAAATATCCTGCAAAGCAGCCCAGCATCATCACATCCCCGTGGGCAAAGTTGATCATAAAGAGGATGCCGTACACCAGTGTGTAGCCCAGCGCGATCACGGCATACACACTGCCCAGGATGGTGCCCGAGATTACAAAGCGGAGCCAGGTATCCGGGCCATAGGGTTGCTCGACAAAGAGGATGATCCAGAGGCGCCACAGGAGGTAAGCGCCTACCACGGCGCCTACGGCGATGCGGACCAGCAGCCAGGTGTCAATA
>JASFLR010000398.1:0-4216 GCA_050117995.1 Anaerolineae bacterium | reverse complement strand
TACTCCTCTATCCGGATCGTCAGCTCCGGGGAGAGGGCCTGAATCTGGCGATCCATGCCGAGCAGATGCGCGGAATTGGACCTACGTCCTGTGAAATACCGCACACCGCCGCCTCTATTCCGTGTCTGGAGTACCCACCTCCATGCCAGCCAAATTCTCCAGTGCCTTCACCAGGGCATGGTTTCCCTCAGCGCCGCAGCCCATGTGCTGCAGCGTGCGGTATAGATGAAATGCAGTGCTGCAGCCCAGCAGCGGAACAGCCAGCGAGTCAGCCGCTTCCAGGATGAGTCGCAGATCTTTCTGCTGCAGATCGATCATGAAGCCTGGGCGCCAATCCCGCTCAAGAACCTGCGGCCCGCGGTTGCTCAGCGTCCAACTCCCCGCCGCCCCACCCTCGACCGCTTTCAATGTCTTTTCCAGATCAAGGCCGCCCGCCTGGGCAAAGAGCATCGCCTCGCCGAGGGCCAGCATGCTATGGACTACAAGGATCTGGTTGACCAGCTTGACCATCTGCCCTGCCCCGTTGCCGCCTACGTGGGTGATACTCTTGCCCATCGCCTCCAGGTAAGGCATGGCGCGCTCCACCTGCTCGGGCTCTCCGCCCACCATGATGCTCAGCGTGCCCAGGGCTGCCCCCTCGCTGCCCCCACTGATGGGCGCATCGAGCATCTGGACACCCTTCTCCCCGAGCTTTTCGGCAAACTGCTGCGTCTTGATGGGGCTAATCGTGCTGCAGTCCACTACGAGAGAACCGGCACGCGCGCCATCAAATACCCCGCCCTCGTCGAACAGCACAGCCTCCACGTCGGGGGTATCGCTAACACAGATAATGATAACATCACACTGCCCTGCCAGGTCCTCCGGGCTGCTGGCCCGTGCGGCCCCCTCGCTGACCAGTGCGTCTGCCTTGCTATCCGTGCGGTTCCAGACCGTCAGATCGAATTCAGCCTTGAGTAGGTTGCGGGCCATCCCCTGGCCCATAATGCCCAGACCGACAAAGCCTACTGGCTCACTCATCTATCACTCCTCCTTCCAGATTGCCAACCAAGCGCTGGGTCTCGTGGTGCAGCACGCCTGTGCACCTTCCAGTTATCCGTGTATAATCGAGACGTCCATTTCCTGCCCGCACTCGTCCTCGCTACTGCCACGATTGCGGGTGATCCTCACTCACCAGATCGAGATCTGCCGCGCTCGCGTTGGATTCGACCTGCTCGATAGTCTTGCAGCCCGGAATCACACAGGTCACGGCAGCATGCTGCAGGCACCAGGCCAGCGCCCACGAAGCCATCGGCACACCGTCGGGCACCTCCTCCTGCTGGATCTGTTCCACCTGCCGGAGCCGCTCATCGATGCGCTCCCGGTCCCAGCCTGACCGCAGATCGTGCTCTTTGGTGAACTCTGTGCCAGGCTTGTACTTCCCGCTCAGAAAACCACTGGCGAGCGGGATCCTTGCCAACACACCCAGGTCCTGCTCGATGCACGCGGGAAATACCGTCTCCTCGGGTGCCCGATCCAGCCGGTTATAGACAATCTGGATCGTGCTGGCACCAAACTCGACCGCCCGGGATACCTGGTAGGTTGGATCCAACCCGGAGCTGATCGAGATGCCCAGGTGCCGGATCTTGCCCGCGTCCACCTGCTTGTCCAGCATCGTCCATAGGTCATCGTTGTCAAAGGACTCGTTGCTACCCGAGTGGAACTGGTAGAGATCGATCCGTTCTACCTGCAGCGACCGCAGCGAATCCTCGAGCTGCACGCGAACCTCTTGCGGGGACCAGATATCCTCGCGGCGCAGATGACCGATGAACCTGTGCCCAAACTTGGTGGCAACGACCCAATGGTCGCGCTCAAGCCGGATCGCATTGCCAACGAACCTCTCGGACAGATGGTCCCCATAGCACTCGGCTGTGTCGATCAAGTTGATGCCCAGTTCTCTGGCGCGTCCCAGGATGCCGTCTACCTCGGCCTGGGTGAACTGCTTCCCCCACTCACCGCCGAACTGCCAGGTGCCCACACCCACCACCGAGACCCGCAGATCGGTCCTTCCTAACCGCCGGTATTTCATCTTTCCATACTCCTTCTATACGCCCAACCAAACGGCCATCTGAGACTCGCCTCGGTTAGCCCAGAATGCATAGGGGATTGCCGTAAACGCCTGCCCATCCGCTGTCCTGCCCCTCAAAACCCAGATGCCGCCTAGTAGGTCCCGGTCGAATTCCCCTCGCACTGATGACGGATCTATCCTGGCCTGAAAGAGATCTAGCCCAGGGTTGTCGGGGCTCTCGAGGCAATACACCACCGGCCCCCGTGTCAGCGCGACCTGGCCTCGCACGCTCCTCACCTTCGGATGCGCCCTGCGGACCACCAGCGGCATCTTGAATTGAACCTCCACGGTATCTCCCGGAGACCAGGTCCTCGCGAGGGGCAGATAGACCGCCCGCTGCGGGGCATATCCAGACCCAGGCACATCGGCTACACCCGAGGAAGCCATCGCTGCTGGCATATCGATAGCCCGCCCATTCACGCGAACCTGGACACCATCGGCCCAGCTCGGAATGCGGAGATATAGGCAGAAGCTGGCAGCTGCCTCCGGTGAGACGGAAATCGCAACGTCGCCGCGCCAGGGCAAGCCCGACTCCATTCTGACGCCCACAGGGATAGCCAGGTCGACTTGAGCCTCGCTGCCAATGTATTGGTGCACCCAAAGGGCATCTGCATCATAGGAGTACAGGTAGCCTCCCAGCGAAGCCCAGGTCCGTGAGAGGTTGGAGGGGCAACAGGGCACCTGGTACCAACTCTGGCGCGAGATGCCGCCCCGGCATGCCAGTGGGTTGTTGTACAGGTACGACCTGCCGCCAAGGCCCATGCCCACCGACGCAGCGTTATAGAGCTGCCACTCAAAGAGATCGGCGTACTTGGCCTCGCCGGTGAGTAGCGCCATCTCCCAATTCCAGAAGATGCACCCCAGGGCCGCGCAGGTCTCAGCATAGGCATACTCCGGGTCCAGCTCGTAGTCACGTCCAAAACCTTCGATCATCGGCAGCGAACCGATCCCGCCAGTGACGTACATACGCCGGTTAACCATCCGCTCCCAGGCCCGCTCCAACGCGGGCAGCAGCGTCCTGTCGCCCCCCTCCCGGCAGAGCATGGCCACAGCTGTCTCCAGGTAGGCAAAGCGCACCGCATGCCCCACCGGAACGGTCTGATCCCGCACCGAGCGATGCTGTTGGAAGTACTTGCCCGTCAGCGCACTGAGGAGATAGCGCAACTGCATGCCTGGCGGCTTTTTCGCTGCGTTGCCCGCCGGCAGCTGAAAGGCCTCGTGCTCGGGATGGACCCGGAGATACTGGGCACGCCTGGCCTCTACCTGTTCACCACGGCGGCCCACGTCCCGGTTCTCGCGAAAGATCAACGGGGCGAACGGTCTGATCCGTCCCCGCTGCTCGATGAACTGACCGGCGAGCGCCAGATACGGCTCTTTTCCGGTGGCGCCATACAGGCGGATCAGCGCAAGCTCGATCTCCTCGTGCCCCGGTGTGTGCTCCGGCCCCGCCCCCAGGAACTCGCGCACCAACAGGTCGGCTGCCTTCTCGGCAATGGCCAGCAGGTTGCGCTGGCCTGTAGCCTGAAAGTGCGAGACCCCGGCCTCGATCAGGTGCCCATGGCAGTACAACTCGTGCTCGATCTGGAGATTGGTCCAACGTGTACCCGGAAAGTGAATCTGGTTGTAGGTGTACAGGTAGCCATCGGGGCCCTGTGCCGCGGCAATCAGGTCGATGAAGGCATCCATCCATTCAGCCAGTTTTTCGGTGGGAGCGATGGCATACACTCGGGCCGCAGCATCGAGCCATTTGTATGCATCCGAGTCGGCAAAGAACCAGCCCTCGCGAAAGGTCTCCGTTTCCCCGGCAACAATCCGAAAGTTATCGATCGAGCCGCTCGCTTCAAGCTGCTCCCACTGGTGTGGGATGGCCTCGCGGGCAACGGTGTCCAGGCGCGGCTGCCAGTACCCGCTCGCGATGCTGACCTGAGTCGCCTGAAGCGCCTTCATACAGACTTGGTCACTTTCCACCCTCACACCAGGAGCGCTAAAAAGCGCTCTATGTCGTAGGTGGCAGTTTGAGCCACCGGCGAGACCTGGGGCAGGACCAGGTCAAAAGCGTGGTCGGTGTGTGGGAACTCGACAAGGATAGAGCTGGCCCCCGCCCCACGCAAC
>JASFLR010000397.1:0-4218 GCA_050117995.1 Anaerolineae bacterium | reverse complement strand
CTGGTTGGCTATGGGCAACCAGCAAGCACACCGCCGCTGGTCGAGATGTGGGAGGTGTGGCACATCATAACGGCTGCAGCGAACGAATTCTTGGAGCCGCTAGGGACTGCAGATCTGGAACGCCATCTCGAGCGCAAGGGGAGGATGCTGGGGGAAAGTGTTGGCACCATGTTGACGCGCAATATCTATCACTACTGGTTTCACACGGGCGAGGCGCACGCTATCCGCCAGATGCTGGGCCATGGCAGGCTACCGCAGTTCGTTGGTGATATGTCCACGGCGATGTATCGTCCTGAGTAATCTACTCGATAACAGAAGCGCTCGCGGCCTCTTTCCTGTTGAGCGGCGCAGATACTCGTTGCGTCTGGCGCCCGCTTGTGCTAGAATAGATGCAGGTTCTCAGCAGCCAGAGGCCAGACACGGAAGGATCTAGTATGCTCGGGCAGTGTGGCAGCGCAGAGCGGGATTGCAGAATATGATCGTCATCAAGATCGCTGTGTTTGTCGTGGTGACGTTGGGGCTGGCCTACGTCTCGCACGCTTCTCTGCTGGCACTGCGCTCCCATGGGTTCTACCGCTTCCTTGCCTGGGAGGCGATCCTGGTCCTCATACTTCTGAATATCGACGCCTGGTTCCGGGACCCGTTGACGTGGCATCAAGTCATCTCTTGGTGCTTTCTTTCTGTGTCGCTCTTTCTCGTCCTGCACGGGGTGCACCTGCTAAGACAGATTGGCAAGCCAGATAGCCGACGCGATGATGCCTCGCTCGTTGGGTTTGAGAGGACGACAACATTGGTGACAAGGGGGGCATACCGCTATATCCGGCATCCTTTGTACAGTTCCCTATTGTTTCTTGCTTGGGGTGTCTTCTTCAAGCTACCTTCCTGGACTGGCGGCCTGCTGGCGATGCTCAGCACGCTGCTGCTGGTGGCAACGGCGCGCGTTGAAGAGGCAGAGGATATGCGCTTTTTCGGGCCGGCCTACGAGGTGTATCGCAGGCAGACCAAGATGTTTCTCCCATTTGTGTTTTGACGAGGCAAGAGCCGTACCGATCGTGATGCAGTCTCGACGAGGTTCTATCTATAGCAGCAGACAGAGGAGAGAGTATGTCAGGCAGTAATCCGTTTCTTGAGGTCGATCAGCAGATGGTTGGAGATTGCTACACCAGCAGGGAGGCCATGGAAAATCTCATCACTCTCTGCGACGGGTTTGGATCCCGGTTTGGTGGCACGGAGGGCGAGCGACGGGCCGCAGAGTACATAAAGACCACGATGGAAGCCTACGGGCTGAAGAATGTCCATTTGGAGCCTGTCGAGTATGTGGGTTGGATCCGGGGCGAGGTTGACTTGGAGATCATCAGCCCTATTGAGAAAAGGCTCCCATGTATCAGCCTGCCGCATTCGCCGGCAGCAGATCTGGAGGGCACCATCATCGATATGGGGGACGGCGCACCCGAGGATTTCGAGCGCCGCGCAGACGAGATCCGAGGCAAGATCGTCATGACGACCAGTGTCGTGAGCCCCAAGGGGTCGAAACGCTGGATTCACCGCGGGGAGAAATACGGGCGCAGCCTGTTGGCTGGGGCCATCGGTTTCATCTTTGTCAACCACTATCCGGGCTACGGACCGGCTACTGGGGGGATCGGGCATGACGGGGAAGCACTTGTGCCCGGCATCTCTGTATCTCATGAGACAGGTGCGTTGATCCAACGTCTCGCAGAGCGCCATGGGGAGGTCAAGATACGGTTAGCCTCCACCGACGAGTGCCGGCCCATGACGTCCTGGAACGTCGTCGGTGATCTTCCAGGTTCGCGGGAGCGGGACGAGATTGTCATGCTAGGTAGCCACTACGACGGCCACGACATCTCCCAGGGCGCAGAGGACCCCGCGTCAGGTGTGGTGGCGGTGCTCGAGGCCGCCCGCTTGCTGGCCCGGTATGCCCCGCCACTACCCTGCACGGTGCGATTTGTGATGTGGGGCATCGAGGAGATCGGCCTGTTGGGATCGGAGGCCCATGTCGAGGCCCATGCCGAGGAGTTGGACCAGATCCGGTTCTATCTGAATATGGACAGTGCGGGCGCCAAGAGTAATGTGCGGGATATCGTGCTAAATGAATGGCCACCGCTACAACAGCTCATGACGCAGTGGGGGCGGGAGATGGCGCACGAGTTCGCCGTGGGACAGCGGACGTCGGCTCACTCGGATCACTTTCCGTTTTTCATGGCTGGCGTGCCAACCGGCGGCATGCAAGCTGCAGAGCCATCGTTGGCAGGCAGGGGATACGGCCATACCCAGTATGACACCGTGGACAAGGTGGAGCTGGCATGCCTGCGTGAAGCGTCCGCCCTGGCGGCGCGCCTGGCTCTACGCATTGCCAGTGAGGAGAACTGGCCCGTCGCGCGGCGGGACGAGTCCGCCGTCTTGTCGCTGCTCGACACACCTGACTACCAGGAAGAGCGGGAACTGCGCGCACGTGTGGATGCCCTCTATCGTGAGGCCAGGGCAGGCAAATAGAGCCGATGAGCCGGGGCGCGGGCAAGGGCCGGTGTTCGCAATTCAGGGTTGGCCAGCGGTTGCTTGCAACGAAGGAAAGGGGATGACATGATGGGGTTTGAGAGTCTTTGTGCCACACTAATCGCGCTCTTCCTGGGGCTGGTCCTCTGTTTCGCTGGCTACCGGCTCTTTCTGACGTTGTTGCCGCTATGGGGCTTTCTCTTCGGATTTGCCCTGGGCGCCCAGTCGATCCAGCTGCTATTTGGCGTTGGATTCCTGGAGACGATCACGAGCTGGCTGGTAGGATTCCTGGTCGGCGCCGCCTTTGCCCTGTTGTCGTACTTGTTTTTTGCTTTTGCGGTGGCTGTGACAGCGGGGTCGCTCGGCTATGGACTGGGGTTGGGATTCATGGGGCTCGTGGCCGTTGACTGGAACTGGCTAGTCTGGCTAGTTGGCATACTCGCGGCCATCGCCGCGATTGCAGTGACCTTTGTCCGCGATCTGCAAAAGTACGCGATCATCGTCGCCACTGCCATCGGCGGGGCGGGGATCATTGTCGGTGCGCTCATGTTTGGCTACGTTGGCATGACGTTGGACGAGTTCTTTGAGAGTCCAATCCGATTTGCTGTGCGGGATTCTCCGCTGTGGGCCATTGCTCTGGTTGTGTTGGTTGCCCTAGGTATTGTTTCGCAGGTCGTATCGAACCAGAACTATGAGATCGAGGCATACGAGAACCGGATCTAGTGTTGACGAGAGGAGCTACTGGATAGGATGGAGACCGAGGGACGCACAGCTCTGATCACGGGCGGCGCGCACCGTGTAGGGAAGGCCATCACGTTGGCACTGGCGCAGGCAGGCGCCAACGTCGTCGTGAACTACTATCGATCTTCCGCAGAAGCTGAGCAGACGGTAGATCAGGCCCGGCTGCATGGCGCAGCAGCAGTGGCCGTCCGCGCTGATGTGTCGGACCATGAGCAGGTTGTTGCGATGGTTGATGCGGCCCGGGACCGTTTTGGCAGGGTAGACATACTTGTGAACAACGCGTCGCTGTGGAAGCAGACACCGTTCCCGATGGAAGATCTTACAGACTGGCACAGGGTGACTCGCATCCTTATTGATGGTCCGCTTTACTGTGCCAATGCAGTGGCACCACTGATGTTGGAGCGCGGACAAGGCGCCATCGTCAATATCGTAGATCTGTCGGCCTGGCAACCGTGGCGCGATCGGGCGGCCCACAGTGTGGGCAAGGCTGGGCTGCTAGCGCTTACCCGTCAGCTGGCTTTGGAATTGGCGCCGGGAATCCATGTAAATGCGGTGGCGCCGGGTCCGGTTCTCCCTATTCCGGGTAGTTCCCGAGATGCGAACGCCAGGACTGCAAGCGAGACCCTCAAGGAGCGATGGGGCGCGCCTGATGATGTTGCGGAAGCAGTGCTGTTTCTTGTGCGGGCCAGCTATATCACGGGTGAAGTCATCGTGGTCGATGGCGGGCAACGCTTGGGTCCCGGAAAGAAGGCCTAGGCCTAGTCGACCCAGCTTGCGGTATACTCGGTCAATTCATCGAGCTCGCCGATCTCTGGTTGATCGACCACCCATCGGCCTTCGAGCCCGAGCTCGCGGGCGGTCTGCTCAAAGTGGCACATGGCAATGCCCATGTCGAGGCGCTGCATGTCGCCCCTGGACAAACTCCTCCCCAAGATGCCCTGTCCATAGCCCTTGGTACGAGCCAGG
>JASFLR010000396.1:0-4232 GCA_050117995.1 Anaerolineae bacterium | reverse complement strand
CCCGGAAACGAGCTAGCCTTGCAGAGGCTCGCCTTGCTGGAGGAGCAGCCTGGCCAGCAGGCTGATCGGGACGAGCAGGCGGACACAGTCCGCGACTTGCGCCAGGCCCTTGGCGTGTTGGAGTTTTCGGAAGCAGTAGTCGAAGCGGAGGAAACCGTCCTGGCAAGTCCCTATCTCGACCGGGGAATCGGCAGAGCATTAGCCACGGGCGCCGTCATGGCCGGTTCCGGCGAGAGTGTCCAGCCCGTTGTGGTCCGTCCTGCAGAAGACCTTCAGGAAGCGCCCACAGGTTGGGTCTGGACCGTTATCCTCAGTGAGTTCCCCCTCATTGCCATATTCGGCGTGGTGCTGCTGGTCTTCATCTTCCGGGGTGTATCGGGGCTGCCGTTGCCTCTGCTGCTGGTCAGGCTGCTTCTGGGGCTGGCTTATGTGCTGTTTGTCCCTGGCTACGCCATACAGGCGGCGCTCTTTCCCCGGCGCGATGCCCTCGATGTCCCGGAGCGGCTTGCCCTGTCCTTCGGCCTGAGCGTGGCCGTGGTGCCGCCTCTGGCGCTGATCCTCGACTGGCTCCCCTGGGGCCTACGTCTGTGGCCCATCGTCGCGGCCGAAGGGTTGGCGATTGCACTCCCGTCGGCAGTGGCCTTGATACGCCGCTCGCGCCTGCCGATCGAGAATAGCCCTCTGCTGTCCGTCAACCTGGACCTCAGGGGTTGGTGGGCAGCCCAGGACCGCACCGGCCGGGTGCTCTATGCCGTGCTGGC
This sequence comes from Anaerolineae bacterium, assembly GCA_050117995.1. Lineage (GTDB taxonomy): Bacteria > Chloroflexota > Anaerolineae > JAAYZQ01 > JAAYZQ01 > JBFFCR01. The sequence goes on along the minus strand of JASFLR010000396.1, from coordinate 3,471 downwards.
CTGTGCTCTACTCCTCGCCCTGGTCTCGGCGGTGGCCATCGTCCTCTCACCCACGCCCGGCGAGCAGTTCACCGAGTTCTATCTCCTCGGTCCCGATGGCCTCGCCGAAAGCTATCCCCGTGAGGCTGCCCCTGGTCAGGAGCTGTCAGTCACGGCCGGCATCGCCAACCGCGAGGGCCAGGCAGCCGAATACCGTATCGAGGTACAGGTAGGTGGAGAGTTGGTTGGCATGGCGGGACCGGTCACCCTTGAGGACGGCGAGGTCTGGGAAGCGCCCGTGACCTACGCCCTGTCCCGACCCGGTGACGATCAGCAGACCGAGTTCCTGCTCTACCGCGATGGCGGGCAGGAGCCCTACCGCCGTCTGCGGCTGTGGATCAATATCGTGGAGGTGCCCGGTGACGACGATGGATAAACGCCGGGAAAGGCTTCCCCTTTTGCCCAGGGCCATCGACGCTGTCGACGCTGGGGAGTTGGACCGCGCCAAGGATCTGCTACAGGAAGCCCTGATCGAGGATCCCGGCAACCAATTCGCCCACATCTGGCTGGAGCGGGTATTGGAACAGCGCAGGGATCTGGCGCGCCGGGCAGCGGGGGCAACAGGCCGGCACCGTATCGATACGCCTCGAGCGCTGGCCGTTGTGATGGTGGCCTTCTTGGTTGCCATAACCGTGGCCGAGCTGCTGACCACCTGGGCCGATCCGCGGTTGGGCCTGGCCCTACACGGCCTGATACTGGTTGGACTGTTCGTTGCGAGTATGCGGACCGTGTGGCGCGAGGCCTGGGTCTTTGTGCTCAGTCTGGCCTTTGCGCCCCTGATCCGCATCCTCAGCATGTCGCTGCCGCTGACCCGTTTCCCCATCGTGTACTGGTACCTAATTACCAGCGTGCCGTTGTTTGCGGCGGTATGGGCGGCAGGACGGAGCCTGGGCTACTCCTGGCGGGCGTTGGGCATGACCCTGCGCCGTTGGCCGCTCCAGATCGTCATAGGGCTGAGCGGCCTGGCCCTTGGCGCAGCAGAGTATCTGATCCTGCGCCCGGAACCGCTCGCACCAGAGTTGAGTTGGGCAGCCACCTGGCAGCCAGCACTGATCCTGTTTGTGTCCACTGGCCTTCTGGAGGAATTAATCTTCCGCGGCCTGCTGCAGCGGGCTGCAAAAGATACACTGGGGCGGTGGGGGGTACCTTACGTGGCGATGCTCTTCGCGGTACTGCACGTGGGCTACCAGTCGCTGCTGGACGTGGTCTTTGTCCTGATCGTGGGACTCTTTTTCGGGTGGGTAGTGGAACGCACCCGGTCACTGCTCGGCGTGACCATCGCCCATGGGTTGACCAATATCGTACTGTTTCTGGTCATGCCCTTTGTGATCTAGGCAGATGTAGAACACTACAGGAATCGCGTGGTACGTGCGGTCGGCTTGCCTCGAGGGTGGATGGTGCTGCGAATACGTCTTCCAGCAACATCGATGCAGCAAAAGCAGCCGTGCACAAAGCTCGGCCTAGATACTCGGCTGCTAGATTGGACTTAGTGCAATACTTCGATGATCTTTACTACCGCAATGAGCAGAAAGCCCACCAGCAAGGGGATAATGGCCAAGTTCAATGCCTTGCTGAGCGCCTGCCAGCGCGACTCCTCGCTGGAACTGACGACTTCCTTGGAGACGAACATACCCAATAGCAGTATGATCGCCAGAAAGCTCAACCCACCAAAGACCGCAGCTGTGACCGTAGTAACCGTCGTCGTAGTAACTGTAGAAATCACGATGTACTTGCCCTCCTAGGGGGTATAGGAGACTTTGCCAGAAGCCAATAATATTCTACCACAAAGCAGCATGCTTGTCAAGATCCTAAAGTGGCTCTGCAATCACGAATTGCTGTTCCTGTTACTGATTGCACCACTCTTCCTGTTCCAGGGCCCCTGGACGGTAGGGGCGGCTGCCGTGGTAGTGTTGCTGTGGGTTGTACGGTTCCTGGTCTCCGGTCGGCTAACCGTGCCCACGCCCATGGATGGGGCACTAATCCTCCTGTATGCAACCAGCCTCGTTGGCCTCCTAGTGTCGCCTGCGCCGGCCCAGAGTGTGCCGCGTTTCTGGACCACTTTCTATCATCTGGCCCTATTTTACGGGATGGTGGTGGGGCTGCGCTCCTGGCGGGCCTGCCGTGTGGCCGGCGATCTCCTCGTGGCTGCAGGCCTCGGGGTGGCGATTCTCGCCTTCCTGGGCACCGATTGGCTCAGTCCCCGGATGGTGAGCTTGCCGGTCTACGAGTACTTTCCCGCTCTGGTGCGCGACCCGTCCGACAGCAACCTCTTCAATCCCCGGGTGATGGCCATGGCCCTGTCCGTGCTGGTTCCGGTGCCTCTTTCCCTTGCCCTGTTCGGTGACTCAAAAGGTCGCAGGTTGGTTGCGACCGGTATCGCGCTGGTGATGGTGGTTGTATTGGTCCTCAGTCAGGCGGTGCAGGCGCTGGCGGGACTGGTAGTGGCGTTGTTGGTGTTAGCTGTGTGGCGCAGCCGCTGGTTCCTCTTGGCCATTCCGGTTGGTCTGGCCCTGGCTGGCGCGGCCGTTTTGGCCTACGGGCCCCAGAAACTCGCCGTGCTTCTCCTTTCCGTTGAGAACCCGCTCGGTGTGGGTGTGGTGCTCCGCCTGGATATTTGGAGCCGTGCCTGGGCCCTGATCCGTGACATGCCATACACCGGCATCGGCCTGGATGCTTTCCCCTTTGTCCAGAGCAGTTTCTACACCGGCTTTATCATCGGCCCCGAGGCTCACGCCCACAATCTCTTCATGCAAACTGTCTTGGACCTGGGAGTGCCTGGCCTGTTCGGCCTGCTCTGGCTGCTGTTTGCTTTTGGCTGGCTCGTGATTCGGGGTGGTCGCCAGATCGCCGATCGGCGTGCACGAGCACTGCTGATTGGGTCGTCAGCCGGTGTGGCAGCCTTCTTGGGCAACGGCCTGGTGGATGCACCTTGGTCGACCAAGCCTGGAGTGCTTGTGTGGATCGTGTTGGGCTTTGGCGTGTCCATTGCCCGTCTTGCTGCAGGCTCCCCCGCGCGTGTCGACCGACGCTGGCATATCATTCCATCCCTGGGCCTGGCAGCCATCCTGATCTTGGGTGTCCTGATCTTGCCCGGGCTGACCGTGCGCAATCTCGGCTCTGTCGTGGCTCACAAGGCGCTGGCCTCGGCTCAGGCTGGCGGGCAGGTTGACACGGCACAGATGGCGCAGGCCGTTGGCCTGCTGGAGCGAGGTCTACAATGGAAACCGGATCACAGCCAATCTTACCGCACTCTTGGGCGACTGCACAGCTGGCTGGGGAATCAGGAGCAGGCCATCCAGGCGTTGGAGCGCAGCGTCGATCTGGATAGCAAGCGCCCCATGGCGCGCTACGGACCATGGGTGCTCTGGCTGCGGGCGCTCACCGGCGCGGAGCCTGTCGATCCTTGGGACGACCTCCTGTTGATCTACCGCT
>JASFLR010000395.1:0-4235 GCA_050117995.1 Anaerolineae bacterium | reverse complement strand
ATCCAGCGACACCAACATGTTTGGCGCCGAGGGCAGGACCCGCCGCCACAAGATCTCACCGTCGGCCGAGATCATGGCGAGGAGCGGCTCCGTCCCTCCGATGCCGGCGACGATCTCGGTTCCGGTGTCCCCGCTTAGATCCGCCGTATGCCACACAGGCCCACCAGGCGCGCCTAGAACTTCCCTATCCAGGCGCTGTCGCCAGCGCTGCGTTCCCTCCGGCGAGAGCGCAACTAGTTGCCCATCCTGCAGCGCGACAAGCACGAGGGCAGTAGCACCCTCGCTGGTGGCGCCGATGCTCGTGACCGGCGCGCCGAGCCGCAATCGCCACATCTCGGCGCCGGTGCCATCAAAGGCCGCTACTTCGCCCTTGAGGGTGGACACCAGGGCCAGATCTGGCAGAGAGGCTATCCCGCTGACCGGTCCGTCGAGGTACGCCTGCCAATGCAACTCGCCACCGCCTTTGAGGAAACTCAGCCGCTCATCCCAGCCGCCAGCCAGCAGCCCGTGCTGCCAGCCACCGTGGAGAGCGGTGATGCGACTTCCCAATACGGCCTGCCAGAGCACCTCGCCATCCGCGCTAAAGACCTTCAGGTTGCCGGCGTCGTCGCCAGCGGCTGCCTGGGCGCCTTCCAGTCCAGCCAGGGCGTATACTGGGCCCGTCATCCGCAGCGTCCAGGCAACTTGGCCACCCTCGGTGAGTGCATAGACAGTGCGCCCCAGCGAGGCCAGCAGGAACAGGGGCCTGCCGCCGGTTTCCAGCACCAATCCCGATGCCAGATGTGCATTGGCATCGAACCGCCAGCCCAGGGACAGGGAGAGCGGATCGCCCGAAATCGGTGCAAGAAGCGGAGGTGCAGTGGGCGTGGGTGTTGGCGGGACCGGGCTGAACGAGGGCGACGTTGTGGAACTGGGTGCTGGGATTCGGGTGGGAGATGGCTCGGGGCTGGGTGTGTGTGTCGCAGATGGGCGCGGGCTAGGGACAGGCGTTTCTGTCCAAGCGAGCGTCGCCGTTGGTGCCAGCGCAGCGGGCGAGGCCGGAGTGGGATTACAGGCCGCCAGAAGCGATAGTGTCGACAGGCACACCAGGAGGAGGAGTGCTGCTGGGCGTCTCATGCGAGCCCTCACCTTTCCGTACCACGTCAAGGAAATTGCCAAAGATGTGTCCCGCCACGTCGTTGTACTCACGGTGCCCGGTAGCGATGATCTGCTCCCTGTCCCAGCCCTGCCTGGAGAGCCAGGGGCTGGCACGTACCAGCGCCTCGGCGATCTGGGGAGTGTACTGCGGGTTGAACTGCACGCCCCACACGGGCCGTCCTCGCAAGCGGTAGGCCTGCACGGGACAGCGCTCGGTGGAGGCCAGGAGTTCTGCCTCGTCCGGCAGGCGCGCAATCTGGTCCCCGTGCCACAGGAAGCCGTAGAATTCGGCGCCCAAGCCCTGCAGAAGCGGATCGGATACGCCAGCCTCGTTGACCGCAATCGGCAGCCATCCGATCTCCCAGCGGCCCCGCTTTACCTTGCCACCTAGCCAATAGGCCAGCAATTGGTGTCCGAGGCAGATGCCCAGGATCGGCACATTGGCCTCCAGCGCCTCCATGATCCGCTCACGTTCCTTCTGAAAGATAGGCAGGTCGAACTCGTCGGGCCGGTACTCGCCTCCGGCAAAGATGACGGCGTCATAGTCGCGCAGATCGGGTACAGGCTCGCCCAGATCGACGCGCACCTTGGTAGAGAGAACGTCGAAACGCTTCAGTACGTGGTCGACCACCAGCGTTCGCCCCGGACCATGGATGAGCGAGATGGTACTCAGCGGACCGCGGGTGGGTGTTGGGGTCGGCGTCGCTGTATTGGTGGACGTCGGGGTCGCGGTGGGTGTGTCGGTCGGCGTGCTGGTGGGTGTGGGCGTGTTGGTGGGCGTCGCCGTGTCGGTCGGCGTGGCAGTGTGTGTGGGGGTGGCCGTGGCCGTGGCTGTGTGGGTAGGTGTTGGCGTAGCCGTGGGCCTGGTCGTCGGATCGAGCAGGGCAGCTGTGCCCGCGCTGCAAGCGGCTATGAGCGTGCTCAGCCCCGCCACCCGCAAGAAGGTGCGGCGATCAAACAGGCGGGGCTCGCCAGGGTTCGTCATGATATCGGATGCTTCCTAATTCGGCCTGCGGGCCACAGCGATCAGCTTTTCGCTGTCGCCGCTGAACTCGTCGAGATCGTAGGAACCATAGATCGCCTCGACCTCGAACCCGCCGTGGCGGAGAAGCAGCTCCAGCTCGTAGCGAAAGAGGTACCGCAGGGTAAAGGGAAAGAGGGTGCGCTGGACGTTGCCTTGTGCATCGATCTCGTCGACGATATAGGTTGTGTGGATGAGCTGCCGTCCCAGGTCCACTTCTTCAGAGTAGAAGCGCATCAGGCAATGGCCTGCACCGGTTGCGGTCATTGTTTTGGCCAAGGCCACCTGTCCGCGGGCATCCAGCAGCCGTCCCATATCAGGGTTAAACATGTCGAGGATCAGCAATCCGCCCGGATTCAGGTGTCTACGGATCCTTGACAGAGCGCTCAACTGCTCCTCGGTGGTGTGCAGGTGGGCAAAGGAGTTGAGCGCGGCAAAGGCCATGTTGAACCCTCCGTCCAGGTCCAGCCCGGCCATCTCCTGTTGTGCTAAGGTGACACTCTCGCCCAGCTCCTCCGCAGCGACTTTGGCCCGCGCCCGATCGAGCATCTCTGCCGAGGCGTCGATGCCGGTGATGCGGTAGCCCTGGCGGGCCAGCGGCAGCAGGACACGGCCTGTGCCGCAGCCCAGCTCCAGGATGGGCGAGCCGCAGCGAGCGGCAAACTGCTCGTAGAAGCCCAGGTCGGCTTCCAAGTCGCCCAAATCCGGATCGTAAAAGCGGGCATAGATGTCGAATGGATCTGTCATTGCGCTCCTCACGGTTGCCAGCCACACGGCTTGGTAGGTTCCTGGTAGAGGCGCAGTGTGGTGGAGTGGCTTGGCTGCCCAGTCTACCACAAGCGGCGAAAAACACAAGTCAACCGATCGGGCGGTATGGCGGTGAATGGCACGAGGGACTTTTGCACGCTAGAAGGTCTGAAGATTAGCGAGTTGACGGGCTTCAGATCAGGCAAGATGATGCGTGGGGAGATCTCTCGCTTCGCTCGAGATGACAAAGGGCGGCATGGTGCTGGAATGTAGTCGAGCAAGAGCGGTGGGCATGGCGACGTGGGGTGGAAGGTCCTTTCGATGGGCGGCCTCTGGCGGGCCGTGGTTGTCACACCAGCCCGTCTTCTCTCTATCTGAGCTATGACCGGTGCGAACAATGAGAGCGACCCGGTAGGAGTCCGGGCCGCTTTCCGATTGCCGGGCTGGTGTTGCTCAGGACTTGATGCCGGGCACGAACACGCTGGCATCTAACCACACAATTCCCAGGTTCCCCAGGTCTTAGTAGTCTCTTAGGATGCAAGGCAGGTAGGTAGACTGGCACGGTACGCAGGTCTCGTCTTCCTTGATGTAGAATTCGAAATTGGTGATGTCGTCAAAGCCGTTGCCCTGGGCGATGAGGGTGGCTGAAACCAACTCTCCCAGGCGGAGGCAGGGTTGGGGCGTCAGGTCAACCACGAAATCCTGGTCAGCACCAGCGCCAAGGTAGATCTCGTCCGGGCCAGATAGGGTCCCGTTGTTGGTGTTTACATCGTACTCCAGACTGAAGGTGCCCTCCGCGCCTGTATGGTTAGCCAGATTCAACACAATAGTGTTGGTGACGCCCTGGCAGCTATTGCCAGCAACTGTAGAACCGTCGATGTAGAGACCCGCCGGCACGCAGTCCAGCGGATCGGTGGAGCCGCTGACCTGGTGCGGCTCGCTCGAGCCCTCATACTCATCACCAATGATGTTCCAGGGCAAGGTCCACGGGTCGCCGAAACAACCGGGCACGTCGATCCTGGCGCAGAACTGGACGTCGCCGTACCAGGGGCCGCAATTGGAAGGGATTTCGCCGTTGTTCTGCCAGTAAACGATGTTGCCCGTCTCCACTCCCTCTTTCGTAGGAACCGAGCAACCGTTAGGCTCTTCATGGTAGACAGATACGACCGTCCATTCGTCCGGCAAGTCCACATCGAATCGGTCCATGTACTCGAGGTCATTGGAAACTACGGTGACGTCGAAGCAAAGATCATACTCGAAGTCGATGGCGTATACGATGCTCAGTGGCCATACGGCGGTGACCGTGGACCCGTCAAGGCTAGTGATTCCA
>JASFLR010000394.1:0-4250 GCA_050117995.1 Anaerolineae bacterium | reverse complement strand
GCGTCCGATGCGTTGGAGAGCAACTCGCGCAGAAAAATCTCCCGCTCCGTATAGAGCGAATGGACCAGGATATTGAGCAGTTGTTGGATCTCGGCCTTGAATTCGAAAGCTTCTGTGGCCTCTGCCTTTGTTGTCTCAGATGTCTCGCTCATCGTTCGATCCTCGTTTGGTTGGTCTATGCCTCTTCGAGCTTCTGGAGCTCTTCAAATAGCTCCCGCTGTCGCGGCGTCAGATGGGTCGGCAGGCGTACCTCGACCTTGGCGTAGATATCTCCTTGCTCCTTGGGTTTGCGCAGGTTCGGCATTCCCTTGCCGCTCAGGCGGAAGGTGCGCCCGCTCTGCGTGCCCGCCGGGATGGTGAGTACGACGTTGCCAGTCATAGTGGGCACCTTTACCTCGCCGCCGAGCACCAGGGTGTACAGATCTGCCCACACTGTAGTGTACAGGTCGGCCCCTTTGCGCTGAAAGCGGGGATCGGGCAGGACCTTCACCCGCAGGAATAGGTCACCTGACTGTCCTCCAGCCACACCCTGCCCACCGTGACCGCTCATCCGCACGCGAGTACCGGTCTTGGCCCCCGCCGGGATTTTGACCTCCAACCGATGTCCGTCCTTTTGCAGGATGCGTGTCGTGCCGTTGTAGGCTTCCTGGAGGGTTATCTCGACTGGTTGCTCGTAGTTCTGGCCTCGTTGCGGCCGGATCTGTTGCCGGTATCCGCCTCCGCGCGGGCTGCCACCCATGCCGCCCATGCCGCCGAAAATCTGGCTGAAGAAATCGGAAAACGGGCTGTCACCCCCAAAGAGATCTTGTAGATCCTCGGGTGTGGCGTAGCGCACGTTCCCGCGCTGTCCAGGCCGGCCTGTGGTCCATTGCCCCCAGTCAAAATCGCCCGGGCCGCCTCCCTGTTGCTGCCAGCGCTGCCAATCAGCTCCCAATTGATCGTATTTCCGACGCTTCTCCTTATCAGAGAGGACCTCGTGCGCTTCGTTGATCTCTTTGAACCGTTCTTCTGCATGGGCATCGTCCGGATTAACATCGGGGTGGTATTGGCGGGCCAGGCGCCGGAACGCCGTCTTGATTTCTTTTTCAGAGGCGTTCTTGTCCACGCCCAAGATCTTGTAGTAGTCCTTATATTCCATGCAATGCTCCAAATGAGATCAGAGAAGCACCGGATCCAGCCAGCCTGGGTGGTGGATTCCACGTGCTGCAATTCTCGCTCGATTACTATCCTATACTGCGACCACCACTTTTGCTGGCCTCAGTAATTCATCCTGAATGCGGTATCCTGGCTCAACTACCTCCAGCACTGTGCCAGGCTCAACTCGGTGGCCATTGCGCGGGACCGTCGCCACCGCCTCATGCCAGCTTGGATCGAACGGCTGCCCCTTTGCTTCAATAGCGACCGCGCCTTCCTTCTCCAGTAGTTGCATTGCTGCCCTGTGCGTCAGCTCGACCCCACGCTGCAGCCCTTCGGCCTGACTTGGCTCACCATTGGCCGTAGCTGCCAGCGCCCGCTCCAGGTCATCCACGATCTCCAGAAAGCTGTTCAGCAGCCGGCTGCGCTCCTGCCGGATCTGATCCTGGGCGGCCCGCTGCTGCCGTTTTCGGTAGTTTTCCATCTCTGCCTGCAGGCGCAAGGCTCGATCTCGCCATTCGGCTAGCTGTCCCTGTGGCTCGTCCGGCGTGACCGTATCTCTTTTCGCACCCTCTATCGGCTGCCTGTGTTCCTCGCTTGCTGCCGCTTCTTGCCGCTCCGGCGTTGACTCTATCTCCGACTTATGGTGCAGGCCGCTCGTTTCCCGCGGTAGCGGTGTGCGTGCCTGGTGACCATTCGTTGGGATGGCGGACTCGTCGGCAGGACGCGTGTTCTTCGATTCAGTCGGCCGGACCACTCGGACCGGTATTCTGACTTCTCTTCCCATGATCTATCTACAATTCCTGCGGCGGGCCTGGCTCAGCCAGGCCCGCACATTGTCCCGTCGCGTCCTGCGCTACGTCGGGCTCTCTCTAGGCTCTGTTATCCCGCACCAGCCTCTGATGGTTGGTGCGGGAGGATGATGTTGCCCTAGACCTCGCGGAACTCGCCGTCCACGAACTCGTCGCCATCGTCGCTGCCTGCTTGTCCCGGATCAAAGCCACCGCCTTGCCCCGGCGCCTGCTGGCCTCCTGCTTGCTGGCCTGCGGCCTGCTGCTGCGCCGCAGCTTCCTGCGCGGCTGCCTGCTGCGCATACATCTGCTGCCCGATGGCATAGCTCGCTTGCTGCAACTGCTCCGTGAGCTGCTGGATGCGCGCTGCGTCGTCGCCGTCCTTCACGCGTTTCAGGTCCTCGATCGTCTGCTGGATCGTGGCCCGGTCAGCTTCAGGGACCTGGCCGTCCAGCTCACCCAGCGTCTTCTCCGTCTGGTAGATCATCTGGTCGGCCGTGTTGCGCGCCTGGATGAGCTCCCTGCGACGCCGGTCCTCGGCCTCGTAACGCTGTGCCTCCTGCACCTTGCGCTCCACCTCGTCCTTGGACATGTTGGTGCTGGCGGTGATAGTGATCTTTTGCTCTTTGCCAGTCGCCTTGTCCTGCGCGGTCACATTCATGATGCCGTTAGCGTCGATGTCAAAGGTGACCTCGATCTGCGGCACGCCACGTGGTGCGGGCGGAATGCCCTCCAGGTTAAAGCGGCCCAGCGTCATATTGTCAGCCGCGAGCGTGCGCTCGCCCTGGAGTACATGAATCGTCACTGCCGTCTGTCCATCCTGCGCTGTGCTAAAGATCTCGCTCTTGCGCACGGGGATGGTAGTATTGCGCTCAATCAGGGGCGTCATGACTTCGCCCAGCGTCTCCACGCCAAGCGTCAGTGGTGTCACGTCCAGAAGCAACACATCTTTTACTTCGCCTCCCAGGACGCCCGCCTGGATCGCGGCGCCAATGGCCACGACCTCATCCGGGTTGACGCCTTTGTGGGGCTCCTTGCCGCCAGTCAGCCTGCGTACCAGGTCCTGGATCATGGGCATGCGCGTGGCACCACCCACCAGTACAATCTCCTGGATGTCGCTCGTGTCGAGCTTGGCGTCGCTGATCGCCTGCTCAAAGGGCACCCGGCAGCGCTCGACCAGGTCCTCAGTCAGCTGCTCCAGCTTGGAGCGCGTGAGCTTGACCTGGAGGTGCTTGGGCCCTGTGGCATCGGCGGTGATGAACGGCAGGTTGATCTCAGTTTCCAGCACCGTAGACAGCTCAATCTTGGCCTTTTCACTGGCCTCTTTCAGCCGTTGTAGTGCCTGGCGATCCTGGCGCAGGTCTATGCCCTGGTCCTTCTTGAATTCGGCAGCAACCCAGTCCACGATCCGCTGGTCCCAGTCATCCCCACCCAGGAATGTATCACCACTGGTGGCCTGAACCTCGACCACACCGTCGCCAACCTCCAGAATGGAGACGTCGAACGTGCCGCCACCCAGGTCAAAGACCAGGATAGTCTCCGACTCTTTCTTCTCTAGACCGTAGGCCAGTGAGGCTGCCGTAGGCTCGTTGATGATGCGCAGCACTTCGAGACCCGCGATCTGCCCGGCATCCTTGGTTGCCTGGCGCTGCGAGTCATTGAAGTAGGCCGGCACGGTGATGACAGCCTGGGTCACCCGTTCTCCCAGATATGCCTCGGCGTCTTCCTTCAGCTTGCGCAGGATCATAGCCGAGATCTCCTGGGGCGTGTATTCCTTGCCGCTTTGTGGCAAGTACACCCTTGCGTCGCCGTCCTTGCCCTTCACAATCTTGTACGGCAGGATCTCGCGTGCCTTGGCCACCTCCGGCTCGTCGTACCGCCGGCCCATCAGACGCTTCACCGAAAACACGGTGTTGTCTGAGTTGACCACGGCCTGGCGGTGTGCCGTCTGGCCTACCAAGCGCTCGTTGTTTTTGCTAAAGGCAACCACTGACGGGCACAGCCGCCCGCCCTCAGCGGTGGTGATGACGGTCGGCTCTCCGCCTTCCATCACAGCCACTACGCTGTTGGTGGTTCCCAGGTCAATACCAATAATCTTTCCCATTTTACCTTACCCTCCCAGTACTCACTTTCAAACATCCGTCCCTCGCTCGTGGCGGAGGTGGGAGAGGATGAGGAGTATGAAGTGCCCCTCACCTTAGCCACCCTCACCAGGAGGGAGGAGAAACAACTATAGGGTACAATCCCTCTGTTAGAATGGGGTTAGATGAATGTTAGCGTTTCGTTAGACCTGTGTTTTGGCGAGGCTTGCTGTTGGCAGTATAA
>JASFLR010000393.1:0-4257 GCA_050117995.1 Anaerolineae bacterium | reverse complement strand
ACCAACCACCATCTCAGCGTTGGCTTTTTTTTGATCCTCCTGCGAGCCATCCGCGATCTGATACCGGCCGAACGGGTGTAGAGGTAGCGCAAGACTCGTCTAGGCATGGATTCGAAACCTCCCATTTGCCAAATTGTAGGCTGAACCGTTCATTACTTCCAATCCTCTTCGGAGTAGAATTCCCCAGCGAGATCAGAGGTGCCAGCCCTGATTCGTTCGACACTCGCTTGACTGAGTTCATGCTTCCAGCTTGATGTTGCGGCTCTGCTATCACGTCTCAGGGAGAAGGCCTCCTGCACGGCGACACCGCTCGGATGCTCAGGAATGCTGTGTTTCTGAATTGCTGAAGCCGCCTGTGGCGTGAACTCCAAGTGGAGGCTTTCGAACAGTGCATGAAACTGAGTGAGCGGTTCACTTGCGATATCCTCGTGGCGGAGGAAGAACCAATCATGGTGCCTGCGCCGATACTTGGCAACGACGGAATACACCATACGCCATAATAGGATCGCCTCCTCTATGACGTCCCGTTCGGCGTCTGCGCAGTGCTGCATCTCGGGCTCAAAAGGGTGGAGATGATCCCGAAGCAACAACGGCTGATCGAGCAAGTGGTCGATGGGCACGCCCCAGTTCAGCCGCTGCAGGCTGCAGGCGACCGCCGCTGGATGTCTGATCACAATGACAACATCCATGTCGAACTTTTCCGAGAGCCACTCGGCAGAGAATAGAGCAAATGGATCCTTGACGAGCGGCCTCGCCCCTCGAAGCCGGTTTCCCAGGAATGCAAAGCACTCGTACAGCAGACGCCTCAGATCCAGTCTGGATTGGACCCCCTGCAGTCCTTCCCTCAGACTGTAGCGAAACTCAAGTGTATTCTTGAGGGCCTCCTCGTAGTTCGATGCGTTTTGCGCCGATATGTAGGGATACCAATGGCGGACCGGTGCGCTGCATACCCCGGGATTTCGAGCTCCCCACCTGAAGTTCAGTGGTTCCCAGATGTAGCCTACTGACTGAGCTGCTGCAAGCATCCGTCCAATCCAAGTCGTGCCCGAACGGATAGAGCCAGTCACGAGGATGGGTTTTCCTGCCACACCACTGCCTTTCTGTCGGACTTGCCGTAAGACAGCCCTAGCCCAGTTCCCCCACGCTTAGAACCCACGTCCAGGTCCGTGCCACGCCTTCTGAGAGATCAACTTCAGGATGCCATTGGAGGCAGGCATTTGCGCGCGAGGTGTCGAGCACTACCGACGGCACATCAAACCGGCGCCCAGGCTGGTACACAACATTCGCTTTACGTCCGGTTGTGTTCTGAATGACTTCCACCAGATCGTTCAGCGAGTACCCCTGACCCCCGCCCACATTGAAGACGCGTTCATCCAATTCCTGCACCGTGGCGGCTTGCACCGCGGCTGAAGCAAGATCGCTGATGTAAAAGTAATCCCTGACCACCGAGCCATCCCCCCAAATCTCTATGGGTTCCCCCTTCGCGGCGCGGTAAAGGAACACGTTGATGGCCCCCTGCCTTCGCCGTGGGTCCTGACCAGGCCCGTAGGGTACCGACGGGCGCAGAATCACATAGTCGAGTCCGTACAGGTGGTAATACATGTGCAGGTACTTCTCCACGGCCAGTTTGGTGATGCCGTAGGCATTGATGGGGTCGGTAGGATGCGCTTCTGTGATGGGGAGGTCTTGTGTCGGGCCGTATACTGTTCCCCCTGACGAAAAAAAGACCACGCGCTGCACGCCGCTGCTGTGACAATGGTCGATCAGCTGGACTGAGGGGATCAGGTTGGCTTCGATATCCTGCAGTGGTTCGCGCGTCGCTACTTCGTGTATGGTGCTCCAGGCCAGATGAAAGACGACGTCCACGTCGATCAATGCCTCGCGGACTGCGTACTCGTTTGAGAGGTCGGCGCGGACCAGGTCGACTCCGGCAGGCGCTGGCCCGAAGCGTCGGTCGAACAGGTCCATCACTCTGACCTTCCATCCCAGCGCAACCAGCTTGTCCACGAGGTGGGTCCCTATGAACCCACTACCGCCTGTGATCAGAGCCCTCATCCCGCCCCCTCGCTCCTCTCCATGGCATCTGTGTAGTGCTGCTCGAGACGATCGATATATGCGTCAAAGCTCCACGTCTGTTGGGCACGGGTCACCGCTGCCCTCGACAGGCGATTGCGCAGCTCCGGATCGTGTGCCAACGTTGAAATCGCGCTGGCGAGAGCCTCAGAGTTGCGTGGGGGTATCAAGAGCCCTTCGTCGCCGTCTTCGAACGTCTCCGGCGTTCCCCCAGTCGTGCTAGCGATCACGGGAGCTCCGCTGGCCATTGCTGCTGGTAGCGTGATTGAAAATGGCTCGTCCCACACCGACGGGAAGGCGAAAATGTCAGCACTCCGAAGGCGCTCCGCAAGTCGCTCAATGGGCACAAACCCGTCAAAGATGGCTCGATCCTCAAGGCCATTCTCGCTAATCTCTTGGCGCAGGCGCTGCTTGAATCTATCATTACCTTCACCGATCAGGCGCAGCCTTAGGGTCAGTTTGGGCTCCCGCTCTCGTAAGAGACCCAGCGCCGCGACCAGGACCTGCGGCCCTTTACCTTCCCACAGCTGCCCGGCGAATACAATTTCAAGATCGTTGTTGTCAGTATGGGGCTTGCTGCGCGGTTCGTACAGAGATGCATCCACTCCCAGATAGGTAGGGGTGATCCGCTCGGCTGGATAGCCCGCCTCCACGTAATAGCGCTTCATAAAGTCGGAGATGGAAAGGATCTCGTCCGGGCATCCCAGCTTCCATAGCAGAGGCTGTACAAGCCGGGCGTAGGCTTGAAGAAGCATCTGCTGCGGTCCGGCTCTGGTTTGCAGCAGCAGACGCAGGTCCCGAAGCAGGTAGATCATCCACTTGTCCGCCACCTGTGCGATCACCGGGCAGCGCAGCCCCCGAGCAGCCAGAAGGGGAGCGGCTGAGGCCATGTACAAGTTGTCGATAACGATCAGATCGGGCTGTAGTCTCTGGAGCTTTCTGCGGACATTCAGATACGTAGTCAGATCAAAGACATGATGCCGGAGGTGTTCAAAGGCAGAGAGTGCTTTGCCCCCTTGAAAGATGTCCGCTCTGTCTTCGAGATTGTAGTTGAACGCTTGGTGAACATGAGGAATGTCATCTAGTTGCGGACCCTTTGCGGTGATGACATGGACGTCGTATCCGCGAGACCGAAAGGCGTTGACAATATCGCAGGCAAGCATCTCGTTGCCGCCCACAATGTAGGGAGGATACAGGTTGATGAGGTAGGCAAGCCGTTTCAAGTCTCTGTCCCTTTCCGCTGGCTGGCAACCTCTTCGACCAGCTCAGCCCATGGCTTTGTTATCTCCATCCAGTCATAGCGCTGGGCCAGTTGTTGCCCTCCTGCTGCGATTCGCGCTCGCAGATCGGGATCTGAGAGAAGTGCCAAAATATAATCGCTGAACGAATCAGCGTCATCGGCGATGAGGATGTTCTCTCCATGAGCGATGTCCAGGCCCTCTGCCCCAACGGAGGTAGAGACGACGGGTAGCCCCATGGCCATGGCCTCGACGATCTTTAGGCGAGTCCCACTTCCCAGCCGCAGAGGGACGAAGAAGACGGTTGCCTTGTCGTAAAAGGGCCACACGTTGGGCACTGTGCCTGTCACTTTGACGCCTGGCTGGCGCGCCAGTTTGAGAATCTTGGACGGCGGTTTGTGGCCCACAATCTGGACTTGTATGTCAGGCATGGCCTGAGCGATCCGGTCATACGCCTTCTCAAAGAAAAACTGCATTGCGTCGATGTTTGGATAGTAGTTCATAGAGCCCACGTACAAGAGCGTGGGCTCCTCGGCGCGCGGTCCACCCGAAGGGACGAACTTGCTCAGGTCTGCCCCATTTGGGATCACGAGTGCGGGCACACCAGGTGAGTTGGCACTGATCTGAGCGGCGTCATTCTCGGAACAAGCCAAGTAGGCCTGATAGATAGACATCTTCTTCTTGCAGTAGCTTTTGAGCTGTGCTGCTTCGATGAAATCCAGAGCTTTTTCGATGCCCCAAGGCCGTGCCCTGGCTACTTCTCTGTAATGGGCGGAATCAACTTTTTGCCGGGTGACCAGCCTGGGCACGTCTGCTCTCAGTTCGGCGTAGGGCGTCATGCAGATCTCGTCGGCAATAATCGCGTCGTACTCTTCTTCTTGCAGGCACTGTCCAGCTTGTTTCAGCGAGTCGGCTGTATGGAAGTAATGTACAGCTCGGGGGAGGG
>JASFLR010000392.1:0-4257 GCA_050117995.1 Anaerolineae bacterium | reverse complement strand
CGCGGAGTGCGGTAGAGAACGCGGCCAGCATCGGGGCCATGATCCTGACGACGGAAGCGTTGATCAGCGATATCCCTGAAGAGGAACCGGCACCTGCACCGCAGATGCCCCAGTACTAGACTGAGCGATCAAGGGCCGCGCCTCTTTGCGAGGCGCGGCCCCTGAAAACCTCAGTCTGTGCCTATACGTAGGAGCCAGGTTAAGGGAAGCTGAGACCAACCCGCTTCTACAACGGACTGGATTGGGGACCAAGAACTATGCCGATCTATGAATACGAGTGTGCCGAGTGCGGCATACACTTTGACAAGTTGCAGAGATTTGGGGATCCGGCGCCGGATGCCTGCCCTAACGGACACCATCAGGTGCACCGCTTGCTATCGCAGCCGGCAATCATCTTCAAGGGTTCTGGTTTCTATGTGACCGACAACGGCCGCAACGGCCTTGGCTCTGCGGGAAGCACCAAGTCCAAAGAAACCAAGCCGAAAACAGAATCCAAGGCCCCAGCGGCCGATACGGCAGACGACTAGGGACACCCCCTGGCTCCCCCCCATCCCAGGGGAAGGATAGCACCTGCCAGACAGGGTAGCGCGACTAGCCCACGATGCCACCAAGGTCGTCCTCATGCGCGAATCCAGTTGCCGGCTCGATCGATTGCACCACGCGACGCCCGTTTTGGGCGCCACGGCGAACCACGCTGAAGCGCCCACAGGCCCTCAAAGTTCTTGCTCGATCCCTCCACCGTGTGCTATACTGCGCGACCAACGGGCACGGTTAACAGAGATCGTCCATTAAGGGCTGTCTCAGGACACCTTTAACTTTTCTTAAGGACTGCGGGAGCTCGATATGCTATACTCAAGACCAACGCCTTATCTCCCTTTGCGAGCGAAGGAGGTGTGTAATGATTGATGTCACCGACCTGAGCAAATCATACGGTGCTGTCCAGGCATTGCGTGGGGTATCCTTTCACGTTGATGCCGGAGAGATCATCGGACTGCTTGGGCCCAATGGTGCGGGCAAGACGACGACGATGAAGATCCTGACCGGCTATTTGCAGCCATCTGAAGGCACCGTGACTGTGGATGGCCTGGACGTTCTCACGCAAGCCGAGCAGGTGCAAAAGCGCATTGGCTACCTGCCGGAGAACGCCCCTCTGTACCCGGAGCTGTCGGTGCAGGCCTACCTCAAGATGATCGCCGAGCTGCGCCAGATCCCGGAGGGCAAGCAGCCGGCGCTCCTGTCGGAAGCGGTGCGCGCCACGGGCCTGGAGCCCTATCTCACGCGTCCGATCGGACAGCTGAGCAAGGGCTACCGGCAGCGGGTGGGGCTGGCTCAGGCCATCGTGCACAAACCAAAGCTGCTGATCCTGGATGAGCCGACCATCGGCCTCGACCCCACCCAGATCGTCGAAGTCCGCCGCCTGATTGGGCGACTGGCCGAGCACAGTACCATCCTTCTGTCCACGCACATCCTGTCCGAGGTCGAGGCCGTGTGCAATCGGGCCATCATCCTGATCAACGGCGAGATCCGGGCCGATGCCGAACTGGCCGAGCTAGAGGCATCCACGGACGTCATCCTGATCCTCGCCAAGCACACCGCCGGCGTAGCGGATAGACTGCGCAATACAGAGGGGGTTCGCGCTGTGGAGACTGAGCCTTCCCCTACTGGCGTCGCCTACCGGATCAAAGCAACCAATGGGGCAGATGCTGACTCGAAGGCACCACCCCTCGATCTGCGGGCACCGATCTACGATCTGGTGCGCGAGATGGAGTGGCCCCTGATCGAGCTCCGGCGCGACGTGCGCACGCTCGAGGCAGTCTTCAACGAGTTGGCGACCACAGGAGGCGATGAACTATGAGACGGATATGGGTCCTGGCACGCAAGGAGTTGAGTGCGTACTTTGGCACGCCAATGGCCCTGATCTTTGTCGGGGCGTTTTTGGCCATCACCCTCCTGGCCTTTTTCTGGGTGGAGACCTTTTTCGTGCGCAACATCGCCGACGTGCGCCCGATGTTCCGGTGGATGCCGGTGCTCCTGCTGTTCCTGGTCGGCGCGCTAACCATGCGCCAGTGGAGCGAGGAACAGCGGGCTGGAACACTGGAGGTGCTACTTACTCTGCCGATCCGGCGGATTGAGCTAGTGCTGGGCAAGTTCCTGGCAGTGATGCTGCTGGTGGCGCTGGCCCTCGCGCTGACGCTCTTTATCCCCATCACCGTGAGCATCCTGGGCCCCCTGGACTGGGGACCGGTCGTTGGCGGATATCTGGCTGCCCTGCTGCTGGCCTCGGCCTATGCAGCCATCGGCCTTTTTGTCTCCTCCAGGACCGACAACCAAATCGTGGCCCTGATCATCACGGTGTTGCTCGCAGGACTCTTTTACGTAGTGGGCACGAACGGCGTGACCGGGCTAACGGGCGACACCCTGGCTGAGATCCTGCGGGCCATTGGCACGGGAAGCCGTTTTGAAAGTATCGAGCGAGGCGTGATCGACCTGCGGGACCTGGTCTACTACCTGTCGCTGTCGGTAACCTTTCTCGCCCTCAATATCCTGTCGCTGGATGCCAAGCGGTGGAGCAAGGGAACGCAGACCGCTCGCTACCGGCTGCAGATCATCCTGACCGTCATTCTGGTAGTGGCCAACCTTGTAGCCCTGAACACCTGGCTCTACCCGTTGGGCAGCCTGCGCGCCGACCTCACTGCGGATCGCGAATACAGCCTGTCGCCTGTCACCCGCAACTTGATCGCAAATCTGCAGGAGCCACTGTTGATCCGGGGCTATTTCAGCGAGCGAACGCACCCGCTGCTTGCTCCGCTGGTACCAAGTATCCGTGACATGTTGCGCGAGTACGAGATTGCCTCCGGTGGACAGATCCAGGTTGAGATCGTCGACCCACGCGATGACGAGGAACTGGAGGCTGAGGCAAACCAAGTCTATGGCATACAGCCCAGCCCCTTCCGCGTCAGCGACCGCTACGAAGCGTCGATCATCAACTCCTATTTCGACCTGCTGATCCGGTATGGGGATCAGCACGTCACCCTCGGCTTTGATGACCTGATCGAGGTTGACTCTACGGCCACCGGCGATCCAGAGGTGCGTCTGCGAAATCTGGAGTACGATCTGACGCGCTCGATCAAAAAGGTGGTCAGTGGATTCCAGAGCCTGGATTCTGTATTTGCCAGCATCTCGGACCCGATCCAGTTGACCTTTTTCATCACGCCAGATACCCTGCCGGCAGACCTGATAGAGGTCCCACAGACGGTCGAGAAGGTAGCGCAGGATCTCGAGGCAGAATCGGGTGGGAAGTTTGTCTACAATATCATCGATCTCGATGCGCCGGGCAGCCCGGTGACCCGCAGTACCATGGTCAGCGAATACGGGCTTTATCCCATCTCCACATCCTTCCTATCGGGGGATACCTACTACTTTGACCTGGTTCTCCAGATCGGAGATGAAGCCCAGGTGCTCTACCCCACGGGCGGCCTGTCCGAGGCAGATATACGAACCGAGATCGAGTCCGCCCTGCAGCGAGCGGCCCCAGGATTCCTAAAAACGGTGGGCCTTTGGGTTCCGGACATCCAGCCCGTGCAGAACATGTATGGAGGGGTGAGCGAGCCCCTCTCCAGCTGGAACCTGTTGCGGCAACAGCTTGGACTGGACTATTCGGTCGAGCAGGTAGATCTGACCACGGGGCGCGTACCGGGCAATGTCGATGTTTTGGTGGTGGTTGCACCCCAGAATATGAGCGACGAGGAGTTGTTCGCCATCGACCAGTACCTGATGCGCGGAGGCTCTGTGGTAGTCGCGGGAGGCAACTATGTCCTACCTACTGAGATGTTCTCCGCTGGCCTTTCCGTGCAGGCCGTGAGCGGCGGCTTGAAGGAAATGCTTGCCAGCTATGGCATCGACGTTGGGCAGTCAATGGTGCTCGACACACAGAACGAGCCCCTGCCTATACAAGTGCAGCGGACGGTAAGCGGTATGCAGGTCGTGGAGCTCCAGGAACTGGACTACCCACCCTTTGTCGACATCCGCTCTGATGCGATGGACAAAGAAAGCCCCATCGTGTCCAACCTGCCTGCAGTCACCATGAACTGGGCCTCGCCTCTGACTATCGACGAGACCCAGAATGCAGGACGCGAGGTCACTGTCCTGCTGGAATCGACAGAGCAATCGTGGCTGTGGAACCAGACGGATGTCCAGCCGAACCCTGACCTGTATCCCGAATACGGCTTTCCGGTCGAGGGGGAGCAGCAGTCGTGG
>JASFLR010000391.1:0-4262 GCA_050117995.1 Anaerolineae bacterium | reverse complement strand
AGCTCGTCATCGTAGGCCCGCCGGCGCCGCGGACTGCCCAACACTTCGTACGCCTCTTGAAGGGCCTGGAATGGCTCGCAACCCTCGCCAGAGTGATCGGGGTGCAATCTCTTGGCCTCTCTGCGATAGGCAGATCTGATTTGGTCCGGGGTGGCGTCTGCACCGACCCCAAGAATCACATAGTAATCCCTTGCCATCCTCGTCTCATCCGTACAGTTCCACAATAGGCGAATCGCCCACCCGGCAGCGGCAAGGAGAGCGATCCATTCAGTGCAGCTATTATACGAAATCCAGCATCACGTGTCAAGTCAAACCTGATCTACCCACAACTACCTCCCCACCTACTGTTGAGAGACTTGTCGTTGCGACGAGCGAGCGCCGTTTGCGAGCGAGGACGCAATCTCCAACCACACCCGAGGAGAGCTGATGGTCGCGGGGACAGAACCTCTGTAATCAGGAGCTCTCGCCTCTTGTACCGTGAAGATGTCCTAAATCATGCCAAGCCGGGCCGTGCTTTCTCAAACCGGGGAGAACCGCGTGGGTACGAAACCATCCACATCCCGAGCGCGACCCAGCACCAAGTATGCGCGTTCAGCCCCAGCAAGGCCAAGTACGCTTCCGGGCAATGGAAACAGGACAATCCAGCCTCAACAGGACCCGCTACAGCTGCCAGGCAAAGTCACCCACTACTGGCTGGGCCAGCCGGACGAAATCATCGTAGGCAATCTTCATCGTCTCGCGGTGGGTGCCGATGCGGAAGACCATGTCCGGCTCCTCGCCCATGGAGCGGTCGACATACACCGGCACGCCGTACAGGTTGCCAAAGGGCGGCATGGCCCCCGTAGCGCAGTCTGGGAAAAGGTCGGCAAACTCCTCTTCCCTTGCCAGGCGGGCCTTCCTGACGCCCACCATGTCGCGCACCAGGTCGATATTCATGCGGTAGGGGGCCGGCAGCACAAGCATTACCTTCCCATCATCGGCGCAGATGATGACCACTTTGGCGACCTGGTTGCCGGGCACGTGGAGCGCTGCAGCCACCTCCTGCATGGTGAACGCCTGGGCGTGGGTTTCTACCTCAAAAGCTACTTCGTTCTCGCGCAGGTACTCTTCCATCCGCTCTCTGCACTTCATAGCATTGGCACCTCCTGTCACCTGCTCCTGTCGGGCCGGCGACGAACAATGGCTGTCCAGGCGGGGCATATGGCACCCCGGATGAGGCCGTGTTGAGCATTGGATGGCTCCGGCAATCACTGCCGGTGGCGAGCTACTTCGATTGTATCAGTTTTCACGGTCGCTGTCAATCCCTTTTTCGATCCGCGGCGGTATGCAGTTTGGCGGAAACTCGGCCGGCAATGTCATTACGAGCAACCCATGGCGCGTGGCACCACTCGGCATCTAATGACATCCGGATCTGTCATTGCAAGTTTGTCCATGGTGGATACCCCGCAACTCAGAATGGAATGACAAAGCCTGTCATTGCGACGAGCGAGTGGTTTTGGCGAGCAAGGAAGCAATCTCCAACTGCGACCAAGGAGACCGCTTTCCTGTCGCTGCGCTCAGGACAGGCGCTGGTGCTCGCGGTGGCAAGACGTCTCATCAGTAGCGCAGCAAAGGAATCTCCACCTTGGCTCTGCAATACGCCATGGTACGAGCCCGCCGAGGGGGAGTGGTCGGTGTGGAAGACACGCACGTGCGCTACTGTGGGACCGGTCGGCGTCATTCGCGGGGGGAAACAGGACAAGCTGTTATGCTGCCAAATGCAAGCGGCAGCCCGATCAATACATGGGTCGGGCTGCCGCCATTCAGATCCTCGGTGGTGACACTCCTGTTAGTGGGGCACAAGTTTGCTGATCGTTTCGCCTCCCTCTGTCTCGATCTCTGTCCAGGACCGGTCCGATTCGCGCAAGGTCAGCCGCATCGTGGTGATCTTTTCCGGGGGGATCGCCTGGAGCTCCGAGGCCGTGACTAGCACATCGAGACGCTCAGGCGCAGCCGGCTGGGCTTGGAGCGCTTCTTCGATGATGTCCCGTATCTGAGGGACCAGCCTGGACTCCACCTTCGGAGCATCCGTTCTGAGGAAGGCCATGGCCTTGGTTGCGCCAACCTTGGCAGAGCGATCCGTTATGGTGTCCGATAGATGGCTGTCGATGATGATGGACGCTGCACCCTCGGCGCTCAGCTTGGGGTCGATCTCTGCGCCGATAGGGAAAAGCACGGCGACTCTGTCGACGGCCCGAGGCTTGGCTTTCGCCCAGACGTCCCTTGCTCCTGGGAACTCGTCGTGCACGGCACGGACACTCGGCTCGGCCTCCGGCAGAGCGTCGACTAGCGTCCCCACCTTGGACAGAATCTCGTCTCTGGCCTCCGTTGTCAGATATGTTTGGGGCGCAGGAGTCGCCGACACGGACATCTTGAGGTCAATGACGACCTCGTCGAGTGTCAGCCTTGGAACTGGGAATTCCTTGAGAAGAGGGTGATCCTTGTAGGCTTGCGCCACCTCCAGCGCCGCTATGTCAGCTTGGCTGCGTCCCTTACCGATCTGGCCGATTACGGCACCCACGACATCAGATAGCCTTGTCATAGTCAAATGTCTCCCAGTCGTTATGGCATCGTCCCTCCCCGCGCGTCGCACGCGGGTAAGGGCGGAACGCTCTGCGTCGAATCAGTCAAGTCGCAAATCAAGGCTCTGCCCTCTCAGGATACGTCCTCTTTGATGAGCGATTCCAGGATGGTGAGCAAGCGGGCTAGCCCGCCCGGCATTTCATCCTGTACAGCCTTCACCTTGACGCCCATAGAATAGTCCCTGGTCACGGTCGAGCCCTCTTTTGTCTGGCGCTGGTACTGCGTGGTGACCTTGAGACGGGCGCTGCCCCACAGCCAGCCAGCCTTGGCCTCCAGCTCGCCCGTGACGGCGATATTGGTGTCCACCTGGCGAAACTGGACCGAGTTGATCTTGGCCAAAAAGTCGACGTTGGCCTCTTCCACTCGCAGATAGGGGATGGGGAGCATGGCTAGGAAAGGCACGGTCAGTTCGGCCGTCTTTTCCTCTTCGCCACTGCCATCGGCCTTTGGAACCATCTTTTTGTAGGTGAAGGTAACGGTGGCGGGTTCTCCTGTCGCCTGGTCGGCTGGGGTTATGGTCGCGCCACCCTCAGGTGGTTTGAAACCCACTTCCTTGACAAAGTTAACGGTCGCCATGGCCGCCTGAGCCTGTGCGTGCACTACGGCAATCAGGGGGCCGCCAATCAAGTTTTCAAAATCCAGCGACGCAAGTTCCTGTCCGGGGGTAGCCATTGTACTTCCTCCTCATTGGCTCAAAACTGCTTCCAGCTTCCGACAGGACCTGACCGACGGCCCTGTCCCGCCCCGCATATTCTTCCGCAATCACCTCCTTCCGTGGCAAGGTTGGTGAATGGACGCGACGGTGCCATGATGGTCTGTGGTCCAAGGATGGTGCGGCTTGCAGCTCGCTTCGGTGAGATGGACAGGCGACGTGGACTGGGATGTCAACAACCACCTTTATTCTATCACGTTCGGGGCGTTCTGTCAATAGATTTTGAGGCTTATTTGGGGGTGAACGCACTTGACCTGCAGGAGGCGCGCCGCACCTCTTTCTATCGGTTTCAGTGCCCAGCACCGGACTTTCCAGGGTTCGATCCAGCAATCATTGGATACTTGGCTAGAGAACCACCTAGTTCACCTGCTGGGGGACAATCTTGAAGGCGTCCCCTTGATGCTGGGCTATCACTCCGGCGGGTGGCAGTATGGCCACGAGGGTGTGCAGTTCATACCGCCCGAGCTCGAGGATAGGAAACTCGAGTCGCTCCTTGTACGCAGACCGCTCTGGTTCCAGCTCCAATCGTTCCGACGCTACATAGTTCCACGCCCGGCTGGCCAGATCATGGGCCTGCACATAGATCCAGACAGGTGTGCCGGCTGCCATCAGCATATCAGCCCCGGAGCCAGATATCTCAAAGCTCACCTCGAGGGCCAGTGTTTTGAATCGTTCCGCCAGAGACTGCTCCACCTTCAGGCGCTCTATCTCAATTTCTGGGGCAGCACTGCTCCAGTGTACCGTTCGTGGAAACTCCAACTCAGGATCGGATCTCATCTGGTCCAGGATCCAGTTTGCCCACTCGCCGGGGTCGATCCCGTGATACTCCCTCAAGCCACCGTCGCGTTCGTCGTAGGTCTTTACTACCCAGCGATGGCCCTTGCGCCTGAACCGTACGTCAAAGAGAACCTCAATTGCCGAGTCGGCG
>JASFLR010000390.1:0-4275 GCA_050117995.1 Anaerolineae bacterium | reverse complement strand
TGGAAGAGGAGCTGCCTCGTCAGGCAAGGGGATGCCGACAGCCATGGCAAAGTCCTGCACCACGACTACCTTGTCCTGGTTGCCCTCGGCCTCGTAGAGGGCGATAGCATCCGCAACTGCCTGCTGTTTCTCCGCAGGCTCCCAATAGTCCAGGAATCGGGCAGCACGGGTAGCATCTTTGTCGAGCTTGAACGAGTCCGCTACCAGTTGCACGTACTCGGCCTTGCCCACAGGCGACAGGTCGTAGGAATGGGCATCGGTCCACTCCACCGGAAAGAGGACCCAGAACAACAACATGCCCAACAGCAGTCCCACCACCACGCCCACGCCAGCCACAATGATGAGATTCGTGCGGTTGTTCAATTCCATTGTGTGCCTCCCTTCCCCGCGATTAGGGTTTTGAACAAATGCTATAGGTTCAAAGGTCCGCACGCTGGTTCCTTCGAACCTCTGGTGAATCACCAGCCTTATTGTATCACATTGCTCGATTTTATGCAAATCCTAAGGTTTATGTCCAACACTGTCAGTCAACCACCGCCCTTTTGGGTGTATTGGATAAGATCTCTATGCCATCATCGCCTATGATCACGAGATCTTCGAGTCGCACGCCAAACTCGCCAGGCAAGTAGATGCCCGGTTCGACCGTCAACGACATGCCCGCCTCGAATGTGTCCTCCGACAGGCGTGAAGCTCTCGGCCCTTCGTGCACGGCGAGGCCAACTCCATGCCCCAGGCCGTGTCCAAAGTAATCGCCGTAGCCGGCCTCGGTGATCAGATCGCGGGCAGCAGCATCAGCCTCCACGCCGGTCGTCCCCGCACGGAGCACAGCCTCGGCGGCTTCCTGGGCCTCCAGCACCACGTTCCACACCTCCAAGTAGCGGGCGCTTGGCTCACCCAGGCAGAAGGTACGCGTCATGTCCGAGCAATATCCATCCAGCACACAGCCAATATCGACCACCACCGGCGCGCCAGGCTCGATGGGCTGATCCCCTGGCTGGGCGTGGGGCAGGGCGCCGTTCGGCCCGGCAGCGACGATGAGGTCAAAGGCTACCTTACTGGCGCCGTGGCCGCGCATATAGGCTTCGATCTCCCATGCCGCCTCGCGCTCAGTCATGCCTGGTTCGATCACATCCAGTAGATGGGCGAAGGCATCGTCGTTGAGCGCAGCCGAGCGACAAAGGGCGTCGATTTCATCCTGGTCCTTGATCGCACGGATCTTTTCCACAGTATCCTTGAGAGGCAGCCATTCTACACCATCAGTTGCCTTGCTAAGGGTGTCCAGCTGCTCTACAGTCAAGTGCTGGCTCTCAAATCCCAGGCGCTTGATGCCCAGATCCGCCAGAACCTGGGGCAAAAGATCAGAGACCCGGCCCGTGATCTTGACCAGCTCGAACTCGGGGACCTCGCGGCCCACCTGCTCATAGTACCGAGAGTCGGTTGCTATCAGGGTCTCCTCTGCCGTGATCACCAGCCATCCTGCCGATCCTGTGAAGCCGGACAGGTAGCGCCGGTTCTGGGGTTGGCCAACGAGGATGGCATCGATCTCCTGCTCGGGCAGGACTGCCCGCAGCTTGGTCAGTCGCATCTTTCTCCTCCTTCAAAATGTGTGATTTCTCCGCAAATCTGGCGGGGCAGGCAGGACGGCAGCACCGGCCCTTCGCGCAGCCTGCAATCCGAGCAGGTGGCCTGTGCAAATGCTCGTGCTCTGTCCATTCTCCGCAAGCAGAGCCAGTATAGCACAGGGAGGCCAATCGGGCCAGAGCAGGGGAACAGTAGCTATGACTGCCCTTAGTACCATCCTCCTATTGCCAAGTCACCCCAGGTGGGCTATAGTGAGAATGAGAGAACTCTAATCGCCCACCCCCCCGCAATGCCAGTGCGCGTCCGTCTTGCCAGGGACCGGACGCGCCCTTCTTTTGCCTCGAGCGTGCCGACAGATGTAACTTGCCTCGCTACACCTCTTTGGCCTTTTCAGCCTGTTGAGGCAGTTTCCACGCACTCCACTGGCAAGAAGTCTCGTCGTCGGGCCGCCAGTTGATGCAGCTATAGAAGGTGCGACGACGGCGCGTCCGTTTCTCGACGACGGCCCCGCCACACTCGGGGCAGGTCACGCCCGGTATCGGGATCGGGGTCGTGTAGCGGCAGTTGGGGTAACCGCTACAGCCGATGAACTTGCCGTACCGTCCATGACGGATCAGCAAGGGTTCGCCGCATTCGGGGCACATCTCACCCGTGGGCTCGGGCTTGTATTCCACCTTGGGCATCTTTTCGCGGGCGACCTCGACCTTGTCCGAGAAGGGAGCGTAGAACTCCTGGAGCATGGGCACCCAAGCCTGCTCGCCGGTGGCAACCCGGTCCAGCTTCTCCTCCATCTCGGCGGTAAAATCCACGTTGATCAGGTCCGGAAAGAACTCGACGAGCAGGTCATTGACCGTGAAACCCAGCTTTGTCGGAATCAGCTTCTTGCTAACGCGGTTGACATAGGCGCGCTGCAAAAGCGTGGAGAGGATCGCCGCATACGTGCTGGGCCGGCCGATGCCATACTCCTCCAGGGCGCGGATAAGCGAGGCATCGGTGTAGCGGGGAGGCGGCTTGGTAAAATGCTGCAGTGGCAAGAGCTGCACCAGGTCCAATTCCTCGCCCTTTTCCAGGGGCGGCAGCCGGACGTCTTTGCCCTCCGCTTTTTCCTTTTCCTCTTCTTCCTCCTCGCGCCCCTCCTCGTACACCTTCAGAAAGCCGGGGAACTTGACCACCGAACCGGTAGCGCGAAATAGGTATGGCTTTTCGCCGTCTTCCGGCCCCGCCACGATGTCCACCGACGTCTGGTCCAGGATGGCGGGGGCCATCTGGCTGGCGACAAAGCGCTTCCAGATCAAGTCGTAGAGCCGCAACTCATCGCGGGAAAGATAGTCCTTCAGGGCTGCGGGCTCGCGCTTGACGCCTGTGGGCCGGATCGCCTCATGCGCTTCCTGCGCGCCCTTGGCCCGCGACTTGTATTGCGGTGGCTTGGGTGGCAGGTACTTTTTGCCGAACTGCTCCAGAATGTACTGCCTTGCTTCAGTCTGGGCCGCCTCCGCCACGTTGACCGAGTCGGTGCGCATGTAGGTGATCAGACCCACGCGCTCACCGCCGCCGATGTCCTTTCCTTCGTACAGTGCCTGGGCGACCGCCATGGTCTTCTTGGCGCTAAAGCGCAGCTTGCGGCTGGCTTCCTGCTGCAAAGTACTGGTCATAAAGGGCGCGGCGGGGCGGCGCTTGACCTCCCGGCGTCTGACCTTCTGGACGATGTGGACGGCGCCCTCGAGGGCATCCACGATGGCCTGCGCATCGGCCTCGTTCTTCAGGTCCGGGTCCTTGCCGCGGATCTTGAACAGCCTGGCGACAAAGCTCCTGGCCTGCCACTTGGCCTCTGGCTTTTGCTTGCGCAGCTCGGCCTCGATGGTCCAATATTCCACTGGCACAAAGGCCTCGATCTCGCGCTCGCGCTCGCAGATCAGGCGCAGGGCAACCGATTGCACCCGGCCTGCCGACAGCCCCTTGCGCCCCATCTTGTTCCGGAGCAGCGGGCTCAATGTATAGCCCACGACACGATCCAGAATACGGCGTGCCTGCTGCGAGTCGACCCGTTCCTTGTCAATGTCGCGGGGATGGGAAAAGGCATGGCCGATCGCGTCTTGTGTGATCTCGTGGAATTCTACTCGGCGTACGGGGATGCCCGCCACCTGGCGTTTCAGGGCCGCTCTCAGGTGCCAGGCGATCGCTTCTCCCTCCCGATCGGGGTCAGTGGCCAGATAGAGCTCGGATGCCCCCTTTGCCTCGGCCCTTAGCTTTTTGACGACATCCTTCTTCTTGGAGGGAATCACGTAGCGCGGCTTGAAATCGTGCTCAATATCTACGCCCATGCGGTTGGCAGGCAGATCGCGGACGTGGCCCACCGACGCTTCGACGGAATATCCCCGGCCCAAGAAGCGACCCACGGTGCGGGCCTTGGCCGGTGACTCGACGATGACCATCTTGGGGCCCGAAGCCTTGCGCTCCTTCTGCGCCTTCGAGGCTATGGTATGCTTGCCTGGATCCAGACCCTCGTGAGCGGGGGTGCTTCCAAAACGTGTCATCTTGGTGCCGCACTCGGGGCAGACCCCCTGCGTGGCCGCGCGGCTCTGCGCGCCCAGAAACACCGCCTTGGCAGAGGAAATCTCCCGTTTTTCCCTGCACTTGACACAGTAGCCGAGGATCGGTTCGTCAGACATTCATCCCTCTATCAAACACCATAGA
>JASFLR010000389.1:0-4285 GCA_050117995.1 Anaerolineae bacterium | reverse complement strand
GGAGCCAGCTGAGGTCAGCTACGAGATGTATCCTGGAACCTCTGTAGAGGTTCAGAAAGAAGTCACCACCCCGACCATCCCACCGCTCGTGGACATCTGCCTCCTCGAGGATGAAACCGGCTCGTTCAACGACGATATCGGAAACCTGGTTGCAGCAGCCCCAGGCCTGTACGCCAGCGTCAAGACCGTGAGCCCTGATGCGCGCTTTGCGGTCGCCGGCTTTCAGGACTACCCTTGGAGCCCGTACGGGCAGTCCACCGATTGGGTCTACCACCTGTTGAGTAGCATGAGCCCGGACGAGGCCGACTGGCTTGCCGGGATCGCGGCGCTGACGGCGCCGCTTGGCGCGGGTGCCGACACGCCAGAGGCACAGTACGATGCCATCGTGGCAGCGGCGGGGCCGGGCACTTTCGTGGACCCGACCCTGGGCGAGCAGAATCCCTGCGGTTGGAGCGGGGATCCGAAGGTGCAGCGGGTGTTGGTCGTCGCCACCGATGCCCCGTTCCACCTCCCTGATGGCACCCACGTGAACGACTATGCGTCCACCGTGGCAGCGCTGAATGCCGAGGATATCATACTCATCGGGCTAAAGGCCGGGGCTGCGGGCACGGAACTGGACGACCTAGCTGCCGCGACCGGCGGTTCCGTCCAGCCACTGAGCTCGGACGGGAGCAACATCGCTGACGCGATCTTGGATGCGCTGGCAGAGCTGACCACCGACGTGTGGTGGACTCAAGATTGCGGTCCGGCCCTCGATGTGAGCCTGACCCCCGACGTGTACTATGGCGTTTCGGGCAATACCGTCCTCAACTTCACTGAGACCATCGCGGTTCCCAACAGCACCCCACCGGGCGATTACAACTGCACCGTCACCTTCGTGGCCAACGAGTATCCTGAGGAAGGAGCGGAGATCGGTTCGCAGGCGATCCACGTCGAGGTCATTCCCATCCCCGTGCCGCTGGACATCAAGCCCACCTCCTGCCCGAACCCGATCAACATGACGGCCAAGGGCGTGCTGCCAGTGGCCATCCTGGGCGCTGAGGACCTGGACGTGAGCACTATCGATCCCGCGTCGCTGGCCCTAGAGGGCGTTGGCCCACTCCGTTGGGACTGGAGCGATGTGGCGACGCCCTTTGAACCCTGGACCGGCAAGGCGGACTGCTGGATGGACTGCACCGAGGAAGGTCCCGACGGCTACATGGACCTGACGCTCAAGTTCAAGACCCAGGAAGTCATCGCCGCTGTTGGGGAGGTCGCTGACGGCGAGTGCCGTGTCCTGACCCTTACCGGCAACTTCTTCGACGGCAGGGCCATCGAGGGTGAAGACGTCGTGGTGTTCCTCTCCAAGAAATAGCCTCTGATCGGCGTGCGGCTCGGAACGGCATCACGGCTGAACCGGGGCGCACCCTTGTTTCTGGCAGGCGGCTGCCGTTGGTCCAGCAACTGGATCTTCGTGCAGCCGCCTTTACTGCTGCAAAGTCCCCTCACGCTGCTACCCTGGCATATTGGCCAGGTGGGCAACGTATATTACCCAAGTGGCTAATGTCCTACTGCCAGCGCTGTGGTATACTGGATACGACTACAATGGGGAGGAGCGTTTGTGAACAGGGAATCAGACGAGATCAGATCAGAGCGCCAGCAGGGAAGCATGCTGGGTGCTGGGATTGCTATTGGCGCGGGGCTCGGCGTTGCCCTCGGCCTGGTACTGGGCAACCTTGCCCTGGGCATCGCGATTGGCGTCGCGATCGGCACCGCCATCGGAGTCTCTTTGGCTGAGCAGGACAGGGCAGGTGCACATGATGAAGTGGTCTCCCGCGGCGCCAGTCTGTCTCTCATTGTCGGACTGGTGTTGATCCTGGTCATGGTCGCCGCTGGCATCGCGCTCCTCTTGATCTTTGGGGTTGGATAGCGCCTGAGCTAATGATGTCTTGCGCATGCACAAGCCGTTGTCAGAACGGGTGACTTGTGGTAAGATATCAGCCGTGGCAATAGGCGGCAGTCGGCCCTTTCGGTCAGAGCTCGAGAGGAGACAATGTCGGAGCATAAACTGAGAATGCGAGAGCCTGCCCAAAGAGGCGTGGCCTGCTTGGTGCTGGTCGCGCTACTTTTCGTGGTTTGCAGTTGTGTGCCCTCTGCCACCGAGCGCCCGGAGGCATCTACACCAACGGTCTCGACGCTTGCTGGTTCTTCCCAGGAAGCCAAACCCGTGGCTTCTGTGAGTGCTGCCTCGTTGCAGCGTATCAAGTTCCGACAACTCACGCTCGAGGATGGCCTGTCGCAAAGCACCATCAACTGCATGGTACAGGACAGCCAGGGCTTCATGTGGTTCGGCACTCAGGACGGACTGAATCGCTATGATGGCTACGAATTCAGGGTCTATGAGAACGAGCCCGAAGATCCCCACAGCCTAAGCTTGAACTGGGTCCAGCACTGCTACCGGGATCCGCAGGACCGCCTCTGGTTTGTCACGTACAATTCGGTCCTGCACCGCTACGATGCGGCGATGGATCGCTTCGACCGCTATCCCCTTGAGGTGGAGGACCCCTACCGGCAGGAAGGTGCCAACATTCGTTCGATCCTCGCGGACAGCGCCGGCAGGTTGTGGATCGGCACCTACGGGGGCGGCTTGGTCCGATATGATCCCGAGGCGGATCTTTTGGTATATTTCCGTGACGATCTGGACGACCCGACAGTAGAGAGCCCGCACGATAACAAGGTATACACTATTCTCGAGGACAGCGCTGGAACGCTATGGTTTGGCACGGGCGAGGGTTTGGTGCGCTATGACGAGCAGGAGGATTCGTTCTATCGCTACCCGTACAGCACCGACTCTGAAGAGCCACTCGATCCGTACACATTGCGCAGCCAATATGTCACCAGACTCTACGAGGACAGCAGTGGAAGGTTCTGGGTCGGCACCACCTACGGCGGGCTGCACCAGATGGATCGCGAGACGGGGCGCTTTACTGCCTATCCCTTCAGTGCCGAAGAACCCAATACTTTTTCGGGAAACACCATCCGCGTTCTGCTCGAGGACCAGGAGGGCAAGCTGTGGGTGGCATCGGGCGAGTATAGAACAGATGGCACCTACGAGCGTCTTGGGCTGGATCGGCTCGATCCAGAGACTGGCAAGATCGTACGCATCCCGGTCGACCCGGATGATCCTTGCAGCCTGAGCCACGGTTCCGTGCTGAGCATCCACGAGGACCGGCAGGGAATCCTCTGGTTTCATACCTTTGCTGGAGGTGTGGACATCTACGATCGGGATACAGGATGCTTCACGCAGTATGTGCATGATCCTGACGACCCGAGTACCCTGAGCGAGGATACGATTACCGCGTTTTACGAGGATGACTCGGGCGGCATGTGGCTGGGAACCAGCGCTGGTGGTATCAGTTTCTATCACCCAACCTGGACGAGGTTTCCCTCCTATGCCCTGGATGTCGCGCCGTCGGAGCGACTGAGCAATAACCACGTACTGCGCTTCTTTGCCCCATCTTCTGCCATCGACGTTGATGGCAGTGCCCAACTGCTATGGGTATCGACTGCAGCTGGCTTGAATCTCTGGGACAGGCGCTCCGGCGCATTCACCTTTTACCAGATCGACCCCCAGTTGCCCGATACCATTACCTATGCCCTCGCCGAGGATGCGGAGGGCACGCTCTGGCTGGGTACCAACATTGGTTTGTACCGAGCGGTTCCAGCTTCTGGCGATGAGATGGAGTTCACACTGGTTCTACCTCGAACTGCGCCCGGTGTCGGGTTGGTTGTTGCGATCGCGCCCGACCGCGAGGGAGGCGATCTCTGGCTGGGCCTGAATAGAGTTGGCCTTGCGCGCTTTGATCCGGCGGCAGGCGAAGTCGTCCGCATCTATGAGCCTGATCCCTCTGATCCCCAAAGCCTGAGCGACAGCGTCATCGAGGGCATTTTCACGGGGCAGGGTGACAGTCTGTGGGTTTCCACCGGCACAGGACTTGATCGTTTTGACCCAGTGACTGAGACCTTTGTGCACTACGCGCACGATCCCAAGGACCCTCAAAGCCTCAGCATCGCCCCGATCCTGTGGGTCTATGAGGACGAGAGCAGCATTCTTTGGGCAGGCACCAGCGGTGACGGCTTGGAGCGCCTGGATCCCGCTACCGGCATCTGGACCCATTACCGGGAGGGTGACGGTCTGCCCAACGATGTGGTGTATGCAGTGCTGCCCCAACGGGATGCGGGGCGTGATGTCGCGCTATGGCTGAGTACAAATAACGGCCTGTCCCAGTTCGACCTGGAGACACAG
>JASFLR010000388.1:0-4323 GCA_050117995.1 Anaerolineae bacterium | reverse complement strand
CCAACCCCGCTGAAGCGGGCTATTCTGTCTATTTCAACTGATTTAGGGCGCTTTAGCATCCTTTGTATCCTACCTGCGAAGGCAAACCCAAGTCGGGGCCTTGGCGCCCGGTGAACGGCCCGGATGGAGCCGAGTTTCGTTGCCGGATCGTTTTCTCAAACGTGGCCGCACATCAGGCGTGCAGTGGGCGCGTGCGCAAACTGCGCACCTAGTCCACGCCAAGCAGGAGGGGAGGTTATTCTCGGAATTGCGGGAATTCCCCCTTCTGCAGATTGCGGCAGCTTGCCATGACAGGGCCCCAATGTTCTGCCCGTTGCTGCTTGTCGCCCCAGAACTTTTGCAGTATAATGCGGACGTCAGAGAAAAATGACCGGAATTCTAGGCGTTGCGACCGCGTGAGAGGGGGCGGATGAAGAACACAATCATCACCATAGTGGCAGTCCTCACCGCCGCGATCGGCTGGTGGGGGCTCGTCGCGCTCACGGGTGAGAGCCCAGCGAATGAACCAGGAGTCCTGCCGTTCTTCTTTGCGCTTCTCTTCCTGGCTGTGACCGCCACCCTGGTCCCACCCGCGGCCTTTCTCAATCGCCGGTTCGCGCCCGACATCGAGACCGAAGATCAGTATCGCTTCATTCGTCACAGCGCCTGGGGAGGGATATGCGTCACATTGTGGGCCTGGCTGCAGACGCATCGCGCCTTTAACCTGGGCTTCGCGCTGCTCACGGTGCTGACCTTTGTTGCCATCGAGTTCCTGATCACCCGGCTGAGAACTGATTCTCGGCAGGAGACGCCTGAGGCCTGATTCACCAGGCCGCAAACAAATAGTAGGAAACAGAGGTACTCCATGCAAACCCAGGAGGAACTGCGAAAGCTGCCCAGCGTTGACCGGCTGCTCCAGGAGGAGGCCGTCGCAGACCTGGTCGCGCGCTGGGGACACGAGCTGACGGTAGAAGCTGCTCGCGAAGCCCTGGACGCGGCCCGCGAAGATATCCGCAGCGGAAACGCCTGTCCCGAGCCCGGGGTTCTGGTCCGGCAGACAGATGAGCGACTGGCAGCCAAGCTTCGGCCCACCTTGCTGCCAGCCATCAACGCCACCGGCGTCATCGTCCACACCAATCTGGGACGCGCCCCGCTCAGCGCCGAGGCACGAGAAGCTATGGATGCTGTGGCCCTGGGCTACTCCAACCTGGAATACGACCTGGAAGCTGGTCGCCGTGGCTCGCGCTATGTCCACGCCGAAGAACTCCTCTGTCGCCTGACCGGCGCCGAAGCAGCCTTGGTGGTCAACAACAATGCCGCGGCGCTGCTCCTGATCCTGATGACCTTTGCCCGCGACAGAGAGGTCATCATCTCCCGCGGTCAGCTGGTCGAGATTGGCGGTGGCTTTCGAATCCCGGACGTGATGCGGCAGAGCGGCGCCACCCTGGTGGAGGTGGGCACCACCAACCGCACCTATATCCGCGACTATGGGGAAGCTATCTCTGAATCCACCGTGGCATTGATGCGCGTCCATCGCAGCAATTTCCGCCTGACCGGCTTTATTCACGAGCCGGGCCTGTCGGAGATGGTGGAGTTGGCTGCAGAGCGCAGCCTGTTCCTGTTTGACGATCTGGGCAGCGGCACGTTATTGGACACAACTCCCTACGGGCTGGCCCACGAGCCCACCACCCAGGAAAGTGTGATGTCCGGTGCTACGCTGGTGTCGTGCAGCGGCGACAAGCTCCTGGGCGGACCGCAAGCGGGCATCATCCTAGGGCATGCCGACGCGATCGCCACTCTAAGGAAATTCCCCCTGACTCGGGCATTGCGCGTGGACAAGACCACATTGGCCGGGCTGCAGGCCACCCTGCGCCACTACCTCCTCGGCGAGGCGACAGAGAAGGTGCCGGTATGGCGCATGATCAGCCAGGACGAATCAAGCTTGCTAGAGAGGGCCAGGCAGTGGGCACACACGCTTGAAGGTCTGGGGCTGGCGACTGAGGTTGTACGCGGCCATTCGACGGTGGGCGGGGGAAGCCTGCCCGGCGAGACGTTGCCCACGCACCTGGTAGCCCTGGAGCTCGAATCGCCCGATGCTGTGTCCGCCCGCCTGCGGGCTGGCAAGCCGCCAGTCATTGCCCGCATCGAGGATGGGCGCCTGGTGCTTGACCCTCGCACCGTACTGCCCGAGCAGGAAGCATCGCTATTGCGCCTTGTTGCAGAGTCAACCTCCTGACGGAAATCGCGTGACCACCGATACCGAGAGACGGAGCGCAGCCGACAAGGCTCAGGTTGCCCGGGCGGCGGGTCTGGTCATGGCCCTGTTCGTCGTCAGCCGGGCGCTTGGGCTGCTGCGCGAGATGGTCATAAGCCACCAATTCGGGACCGGTGGAGATCTGGATGCCTATCTGGCAGCCTTTCGACTGCCCGATATCCTCTTCCAGCTCGTAGCGGGCGGTGCGCTGGCCTCGGCCTTTATTCCCACTTTCTCCGCTCATCTGGCTCACCAGGACGACAGAGGTGCCTGGCGGCTGGCAAGCGCCATTATCAACCTGGTACTGATCTTGACCTCCGCCACCGCCGTGCTGGCAGCGCTGCTAGCTCCCTGGCTGGTGAGCACCATCATAGCGCCGGGATTCGATCCACAGCGCCAAGCCCTGACGGCGGCACTGATGCGCCTAATGCTGGTCACGCCGGTGATCTTTGGGGTGAGCGGGGTTATCATGGGCATCCTCAACGCGCACCAGCACTTCTTGCTGCCCGCCCTGGCGCCCATCCTCTACAACTCGGGCATCATTCTCGGCGCCATGGCCCTGGCGCCCAATATGGGCGTAAGGGGACTGGCGGCGGGCGTAGTCGCCGGCGCGCTGGGACATCTGCTGATCCAGGTTCCGGGCCTGGTGCGCTATGGCTTGCGCTACACGCCGACGCTGGGTCTGGGCGATCCGAGCGTGCGCGAGGTCGGCCGCTTGATGCTGCCCCGGGTGGTAGGTTTGGCGGCAGTGCAGATCAACTTTTTGGTGAATACCATCCTGTCCTCAGGCCTGGTGGCAGGCAGCCTGGCGGCCATCAACTATGCCTGGTTGCTCATGCTGCTGCCCCAAGGCATATTCGCCCAGTCGATCGCCACCGCAGCGTTTCCCACATTTTCGGCGCAGGCAGCCAAGGGCCAAGTCGATGAGATGCGCAGCACGCTCGCCGCCACCCTGCGGGTGATACTCTACCTGGCCCTGCCCGCAGCTGTGGGCTTGATCGTGCTGTCGAGGCCACTGATAGAGTTGATCTTCCAGCGAGGCGCATTCACTGAGACTTCGACCGAGATGGTCGCCTGGGCGCTGGCCTTCTTCGCCCTGGGGCTGCCGGCCCACGCCGTGGTCGAGATCGTCGTGCGCGCCTTTTACGCCCTGCACGACACCAAGACCCCGGTGATGATAGGTATCGGGGCCATGGGGCTGAACGTTGCTCTCAGCCTGGCCTTTATCGCGCTCTTTGAGGCCCTCGGTTGGATGCCACACGGTGGCCTGGCTCTGAGCAATGCCCTGGCCACCACAAGCGAGATGGGTTTGCTCCTGTACCTGCTCCGCCAGCGCTTGGATGGTATTGAGGGCAGGCGCATGCTGGCCTCCCTGGCGCGAATCGGCCTCGCGTCGCTGACAATGGGTGCCGTCGCTGCTGCGCTGGCATGGCTCCTCGGGGACCAGAGTGCCTGGCTATTAGTCGGGGTGGCTGTTGCCGCAGGCCTCGTCGTGTACGTGGCCCTTTCGCTGGCGCTGGGATCTCCCGAGCCACGGGCCGTATGGCAGATGGTTGCACGGCGGCGCCGGCCCCCAGTCGAGGCAGGACCGTAGCATCACTCCAGACATTGTGCCCGGCCCTCACCTGTGCTATAATGGCCGCACAGCCTACCACGCTGGCAACGAAAGGAATTTTCATGAACATTCTAGAGATCATAAACAGCGTGCGCCAGAACCATGCCATGGAGCATGCGACGATACATGTGCTGAGCGCTCGCTATCCCTATGCGCGGATGGCAGGTCGCAGCACGACATCAGGCTTTTTCATCTATGGGTCAGTTCCTACGCAGGTGGTGGCAAACGCAGCCAGCGAGGCCCTGGTGCGGTTGCAGCAGGGCGAGTCCCACCTGGCTGTTCACCCCCGGTGCGGCACCTACCTGGCGGTGACGAGTCTGGCAGCGGGCACGGCTGCTTTTGCGGCATCTCAGGGACGCCAACGGTCCAAGCTGGATCGGCTGCCGCTGGCCCTGGTAGCTGCCACGATCGCGTCCGTCATCGCCCAGCCGCTCGCGGCCCGGGTGCAGGAGGATATCACCACCACCCCCGAGTT
>JASFLR010000387.1:0-4324 GCA_050117995.1 Anaerolineae bacterium | reverse complement strand
GCAGCTCTGCGCTTTCGATGGTCGCTCCCGCGGGGATCTCTGACAGGTCAAAGCTTAGGAATCCACGGGCCACCAGCTCACCCGTCGGGCTGATCACCTCGCCGTTGCCGATCAGGATGTCCCTGGAGTTGCTGCCCGTGCCGTCGTTGAGGCTGTAGCCATCCAGGATACCTTCGCTCATCAGCGTGAGGGTCACTGGCTCAATCTCGACCTCAATCACCCGGATGACGGACGTATACCGGTTGTTATCCTCGTTGCCCTCGAGGACTTCGTCGTTGGTGTCAACCCGCGCCTCAACAGTCAGGCGTTCCTGCGGCTGACGCGGGTTCCAGACCAGGGTGACTACCGTCGATTCACCTGCGCCCAGCCCATAGACCCGCCCGTCGATGGCTGGCTCGATGCCTGCCTGCCACTCCCAGTCAAAGGCACCTGCTGCACCGATTCCCGCGTTCCGGATCGTGATCTGGACTTCAGTCTCCTCTCCGGCTTCGGGCGGACTTGGCACAAATGCGATCGAGTCGATGGTCAGGTCAGGCAGCCCGCCGAGGACGGTCACCCTGGTCGAAACCTGGGTCGTGCCGCCGGGTCCCCGGGCTGTCAGTGTGTAGCTCGTCGTCTCCAACGGACACACGGTCTCCTCCCCCGGGGTGCCCACGCCCCCAAGGTCTGGCTCGATGCTGGCTTCGGTGGCATTGTTCACTTTGCCCCACTGAAGCGTCGCGCAGTCGCCTGCCCTGATCGAGGCCGGGCTGGCCTGGAAATACTCGACCTGTGGTGGTGGGACGATAGTTGGGGTAGGTGTGGCTGTGTCCTCCGGTGTGGGCGACGGAGTGACCGTAGGAGTGTCCGTTGGCGGTTCAGGTGTGGGAGTGTCCGTGGCCACGGCCCCGTAGACAGTCACCTTGACCGATACCGGTCTGCTGCTTTTCTCCCTTGCCGTGCTGGCGCTAGCCGAGATCACATGCTCGCCAGGCGTGCCAAAGAACCATGACTTGGACACCGTCAGCGAAGACATGCCCTCTGCATCGGAAGCCGTCGCCACCAGGGATCCATCCACCCGTAGTTCCAGCAGGGTGATGTCCGTCGCCCCGCTGGCTGTGGCCCGCAGGATCAGCTCGTTGCCCAACGCGATCTGCGCACCGTCAGCCGGGGACTGGATGATCACATTTGGTGTGCCCCTCCCTCCGATCAACAGCAGGACGACGAGCAGGCCCACACACAGGATGGTGAACCCTGCCAGGATCGCGATGGTGATGCCCGCGAGGACCGGGCGCCTGGACCGAGCTCCAGTGCCACCCTTGCCCACCGCTGGTAGGGTTCCGACGAGGGTAGCGCCAGGCGCTGGCGGCAAAGTCAGCTCCATGACGGTATTTCCCAGGCGGATCGAGTCCCCATCTCGCAGCATCCGCGGCGCTTCCAGGCGAATGCCGTTCACATAGGTACCCCCTTTGCTCTCCAGATCCTCGATAAAGAAAGCGCCTGTCTCCGCTCGCCAGTAGATCACGGCATGGTAGGCCGAAACACGCGGGTCAGCTAGGATGATGGCATTGTCCTCCTGCCTGCCGATGCCAAGCTCAGCCTTCTCTATGGGGAACACCTGGCCCGTATGCTGTACTCTTAGCTGCGCGCCTGCTTCCTCTTTATTGCTCATTCCCGCGTTGTCCTTTCAGAGCTGACATCTTACACGGTTGTCTGTCCCAGGTTGGCAAGACCAGTGGGGTCAATCGCGCGGTTAATCCGCGATTGACCCCACTATGCACTGCACGTTAAGACACGAGCAGAGGCCCGATATGACGCCTAGGGCGAGTAGGTAATGGTCAGTCTTGGCAAGTTGCCCGTGCCAAAGTAGTTCTCCCCCGACTCAAAGCTGGCTGTATCCTGCAGTCCGTCACCGTCGGTCTCGCTTGAGAACTGCAACCGCAATTGGAACCTGGTCCGTCCGGCGGCCAGGTCGGCCTCGATCCAGTCGGCGAGGGTGGTCGCCGTGATCGTGTACCACTCACCCGAGCCGGTGTGTGGGGACAGGATAGCCGAATGCAGCTCAGCCGTGTCGTAGGCGCCATTATCCAGCGTCGAGCCGTAATCGACGTGCTTTATTAGCAGGTTGCCCAGCTTGGCGTAGGGTGTGCCGGTCACGTTCACCTGGTAGAACCTCAGGTCGATGCTCTTCACATCCGCGCTTGCCGGGATGCCTGTAAGATCAAAGCTCATGAAGCCGCGGATGACCAACTCCTGCGACGGGGTGCCAAAGAAAGAACCGTTGCCCACCCGGATGTCGACAGTGTTGTTGCCGCCGCCGTTGTTGGCCCTAAAGCCGTCGAGGGCCGCCTGGGGCGTCAGGTTCACCGTCACATCGATAGCCGGCGTGACTGCGGTGTTCACTTGTAGCTCGTTGTTGGTCTCGTCGCTCTCGTCGACAACACCCCCAATATCCACCCTTGCTCTTGTGGGCAGATTGCCGTACCAACTGGCGGGGTTCCAGGTGACTGTCACTACCTGGCTCTGGCCTGCATCCAGTCCCGGCAGGCTGCCTGAGTAGGGCGTAGCCGTCCCTGGCTGCCAATCCCAGTCAAAGGCGCCAGCCGAGGCATTGCCGATATTCTTGATCGTGATTCTGACCTCGTTATCCTGATTCTGCACCGGGGGCGAGGGCACGAATACGATTGACTCTACCGTGAGATCGGGCTGCCCGGGTTGCACGTTGACTGTGACCGAAGCGGTGGCCGTGCCCCCCGGTCCGGTTGCGGTCATGACGTAGGTCGTAGTGGTTGCCGGGCAGACGCTCTGGCTGCCTGGGGTACCAACCCCGCCGATGCCCTGGTCAATCTGAACTTCCGATGCGTTGGTGACGGCACCCCATTCCAGCGTCGTGCAGTCGCCGCTTATGATATTCCCCGGGTTTGCCTGGAAGAACGCGATCTGCGGCGGTGCCTGGGTTGCCGTTGGTGTGGGCGTTGGCGTAGGCGTATCGGTGAGCGTAGCCGTGGTGGTCGGCGTGGGTGTATCTGTGAAGGGCGTGTTTGTGGGTGTGACCGATGCCGTCGCCGACGGCGTTGCCGTTGGCGTGATCTCCCCCGGAGCCTCCACGACGAATATCGTGACCGTAGAAGGATCGCTCACATCACCACCGGCAGTGTAGGCGACCGCAGAGATCTCGTGGGACCCGATTTGGCTGAAGGTCCATGGCTGCGTGACTGTCAGCGAGGCGTTCCCCTCAGCTGCAGGGCTGGCGGACATGCCTACCACGACGCTATCCACCATGATTTCGACCAGGGTGATGTCCGGCACGCCGGCTGCCGTAGCTTGCAGCATGACCTCCTGGTTGGCAGTAATCTCCGCCCCCTGGACGGGTGACTGGATCGTCACTGTAGGCGCGGCCTCTCCATCTCCGGAAAACAGCAGGATCGCCACTATGGCCAGGCCGACGATCACGATCCCGGCCAGAAGGATAGCCAGGATAATCATCAAGGGCGAACGTTTTTCAGAACCCGACGGTGTCGCGCTGGGCGGTACCGGATAGGCGGCGAGTGTGTCGGCCGGCCCACCAACTCCTGGCGGAATCTGCACATCGAAAACGGTATTGCCCACGCGGAGCACATAGCCATCACGAAGTGGCTGGGGCGCCGCGATCCGTCTCTCGTTGACGAAAGTTCCGTTGGCGCTTCCCATGTCCTGAATCACGAAATTGCCCGCTTGCCACGTTATCGTTGCATGATTGCGCGATGCTTGGGGATCGGCCAGGACAATGGTGTTGCCTTCCTGCCGACCGATGCTGACTGGCTCCTGGGTCAAGTGGAAGACCTGGCCAGTGTGCCTGATGATCAATGCGGGGCCTGATGGGCTCTGACTCATTTTTTGCCTCCCTTTGCTACTGCGAATCTGTCCTTTCGGCGCACGCTGCTAAACGAGGTTGGGAGTGTGAAGTTGCAGCCACTCCAGTATACCATCAGTTCCTGGAAAGGGCAATCTGCTTGCCCTGGCGCAAGGGATGCTGCCTGGCGTGTCTTTTGCTCCAGGGCACGTACCTATTGAGCAGCCTGGCTCTCCACGACGAACTTGTCGAACCAATCCACAATCCGGTCAAGCCGGTCTATGCGGTGTTTGGGCTCGCCACTCCGGGACAGCTCGTGACCATCCCGAGGGTAGCGAACCATCTCCACCTCGCGCTTTAGCCGGCGCAGGGCCACGAACAGCCCTTCCGCCGCAGGAATCGGAGCGCGAAAGTCCTTCTCGGAGTGGATCAGCAACAGCGGCGTGCGGATCCTCTCCACGTAGGCCAGGGGCGAGTACTTCCACAGTAGTTCAGGATCTTCCCAGGGTACAG
>JASFLR010000386.1:0-4331 GCA_050117995.1 Anaerolineae bacterium | reverse complement strand
GAAGCACCAACCAATCTACACCACTTGACAAGACACATACGGCGCGCCCAAGCCCAGCCCCGCTTTCCGCCATCTCCTCATCGGTGCACTATTCGATACTGGTGAGCGGATTGAGCGCCGGAGAACTTCTGCCCTCCGGCTGGTCAATAAGGCAAGCTCTCCAGCGGGCCGATGGGCCAGGCGCAGCCGGCTGACCGCCCCAGCCCGCCGCCGGTTCAACGCCCTGTCGGCCCAGGGCGAGGCCCGCGTGCAGCGCTGGCTGGACCAGGGCGTGCTCGAGGAAGAGCGCAGCCGTGCACTGCTCAGCGACACCGTTACCAAGGTAACGAATGATTCATTGGATCGCGTCGTCGACAGCCCGCAGGTCCAAGGGTTGGTCGTGGAGTTTGTGGAAGCTCAGGGCCAGAGTCTGGGTGGGAAATTCCTGGAGGAGTTGAGAGCACAGGCCATGAGTGGCGACGTTGCTGTAGCGCGGGCAGCTCGCCGGGTGGTGCGCCATCCCAAGCCCGAGGGTCCGCCCCTGCCCCGCGCCGTGCCGGACCCCGTCCAGGATGGCACAGCCCCCCCAACATGCGGACGCGTGGCGCCGGATTCGTCAGCCGCCTCATTGCCTTCTTTATCGACGTGATCATCATCAGCTTTGCCATCCGCTCTATCGGATGGCTCCTCGAGGACCTGCGCATGGTGACTGGCTGGGTTCCCTACATACCAACGATATCTTCTCCGACTGACTATGCGACACCTATCTATGTGACGGTGGGCGGCGGATTGATCCTGTCGGCGGTGTACTTTGCCTTCTTCTGGAGCGTGGCTGGCATGACCCCTGGCAAGGCCCTCACGGGCTTGCGCGTCGTTCGCCGCGATGGTGGAGGCCTGTCCTTCTTCCGCTCTCTGTTCAGGCTTTTCGGCTATTGGGTATCGACGCTACTGTCCGGCTTGGGCTTCCTCTGGATCGCCATCGACAACCGCCGTGAAGCATGGCACGACAAGATTGCCAGGACTGCTATCATCTACGCCTGGGATGCGCTTCCCAGTACACGGTCCATGGGCAGTATCATACAAGCAAGCGAGGATACAGAGGCTGGGGATACAGCGGCGAATCTGCCCCCAGGAAGCTAGAGACCGCGAGGTTGCCACACTAGGCGGCACGCGCCCGCGCCAGCAGCTCGTCGAACTCTGTGTGGAACGCGGAGATAATCGCCTCCGGATCGGGCACCAGCCCCTCGTCGGTCAGTACGCCCAAACGGACCTCGCCAGCATAGCTTAGGATGCTCACGCCAAGCCCCATGCGCCCCGTCGTCGGCGCCCAAGCCAACAGCGCGTCCAGCGGCGACCCCGCCAGATAGAGCTGCTGCCGCGGCCCGATCACATTGGTCATCACCGCAGTGGACCTGGTCCCGAAGGTGTTGACCAGCCGGCTGGCAATCGGCGCCGGACCCTGCCCCAGAACCCGGAGCGCAGTGTAAAAAGCTACAGATTCGTACGAGTCCTTGCGTCCATTCATGTGCCGCACAATCTCGCCCAGACGACAGACTGGATCGTCGATGCTGATCGGGAGGTCGAAGAAGACGGCGCCCACCCGGTTGCCCAGCTCCGTTTCTCTGCCGGGCTCTCGCATGTTCACTGGGATCGTCACCCGCAGGCTGAGGCTCTCTACCGGCTCGCCGTGGTCCCACAAATAGCGCCGCAGTGCACCAGCGACGATGCTCAGCAGGACATCGTTCACAGTGCCGCCCAGGGCTTGGCGGATAGTCTTAACATTGTCCAGCGGCATGCCCGTCGACCAAGCGGCGCGCTTGCTGACGCTCAGCTCGCCCCGCAGTGCCATATCGGGGTCAGGCTTGAGCAGAAGAAAGCGGGCCAGTTCGAGCGTGGCATCGCTTCCGGTACGCGCCAACTCGTGCAGGTGGGAAGGGTGCATCACCAGGCCCATGCCACCGCGCACCAGCCTGCCGGCCACCTTGCGCGCTGGCACAAGCCTCGAGCGAACAGGGCGCAACAGCCCGCCCCAGCCTCGCGAGCGCCGCCCAGAACCATCCTGCGGGGCCATGGGCCAAGGTGTATCGGGATCGGTATCGGTCAGCGACAGGATGACGTGTACCAGGGCCATGCCATCGGCAATGCTGTGGTGGAAGCGCATGACCAGGGCGCAGCAATCTTGATAGTTCTCGATCAGGTGAAACTGCCACAACGGTTTGGCAAGATCGAGGGGAGTGCTGGCTAATAGGCTAACGGCATCTTGCAGTGCAGCCTGGTTGTCGGGCGGCGGTTGATCCAGGCAGGCGCGCTGCAGGTGGTAGCTGAGGTCAAATTCGGGATCGTCCTCCCAGTACGGCTTGCCGACACCCAGCCCGGCATAGGCCAACCGCTGCCGGAACCGGCGCATGATCAGCAGACGGGCCTCGAGTGTTGCCTTCAGACGCTCGTAACTGATGGGCGCCTTGAAGACCATGACCACCGTGATCATCATCAGGTTGGTCGGATCGTCCAGATGCAGCAATGTGGCATCTATGCTAGAAAGATACTCCCTCGTCATAAGACAGGCCTTCCCTTATGGCTGCTCCTCCAAGCTAAACCCTTGGAAGAAGCGCCACATCACTTCAGTGGCGTCGATATCCTTGTTGGTCTTGCCCAATCCGCCGGGGATCGGCCAGCCTCCGGGCCAGGTGTGTCCCGCGCCGTCAACCGAATAGAAGACGACATCGGCGACGTCCTGACAATTAGTATATCGCACCCCTTCGACGCTGCCGATGGACTCGATAGGCTGAGGCGTGGGATCGCATCCATTGTGCTCCGCCCAGTTTGGGACCCAGTTCACGCCGACAAAGATCGGCTCGGCGCCGATGGCGCCAGCAAGCCACTTCAGAGGCACGTACTCCACCTCCCCACCATCGTAGAGGACTAC
This sequence comes from Anaerolineae bacterium, assembly GCA_050117995.1. GTDB lineage: Bacteria > Chloroflexota > Anaerolineae > JAAYZQ01 > JAAYZQ01 > JBFFCR01. The sequence goes on along the minus strand of JASFLR010000386.1, from coordinate 1,426 downwards.
CGGATCATCGGTGCCGTGGAACACCATGGCTGGCACCGGGCGGGATGGCGTGCAGCCCTGCTGGGCAGGCTCGACGGCGCCAGCCACAGAGCCAATGGCAGCCACCAGTTCGGGCGCGTCGCAGCCGATTCGCTGGGCCATGCCCCCACCATTCGAGAAGCCGTTAACGTAGATGCGCGTTGGATCCACCGCTGCTGACTCAGACAGATCGGCCACCATGTCCCGGAAGAACTGGACGTCGTCTACCTTCACGTGCCAGTCGGGACCGGACTCCCACCGCTGCGGGAATTCGGTACCCTGCGGGTAGGCGACCAAGAAATTCTCCTCGGCAGCCAGCTTGTGCCAGCCGGTGATCAGCCCGTGACTCTCTGGGTTGGACATGAATCCGTGAAAGCTGATCACAACCGGCAGATCCTGAGCCGGGTCGTAGCCAGGCGGGGCATACAGGTAGTAGCAGCGTTTCACGCCGCCAGAGATGATCTCTCGAATGGTCCAGCCGGCGTCGGCTGTCACCTCATCGGGCAATTCGCAGCGCACTGCCGGACCGACCATCCAGTAGACTCCGGCAGCGATAGCCAGGAGCAACACGAGTATGGACACCGCGGCAATCAGAAGAATTCGCTTGCGTTTTGAGGTCATGGCTTTTCCTTATCCTGTTACTTGATTCACTGATACGACACAACAAGATACGAAAACGAGTGCGTGCTTGCTGCGTTGAGCGTATTATACGTGATTTTACCCTGGAGCCAAGTCTGTGCCAGAGTCAGCCACGTCAAACGGCAGCCCACACCACCGACCCTGCGCAGGTAGCTCGGTTCGCGGGGTTCGTCCTCGATCTTGGCGCGGAGCCAACAGACATGGACGTTGAGGGTACGCGTATCATCGAGATAGTCGGTCTTCCACACTTGTTCCATGATCTGCTGGCGGCTGAGCACCCGGCCCCAGTTGCGCATGAACAGCGCCAGCAGCGCCGTTTCTTTGGGTAGCTGGCGTACTTCCGACCCGCTCTTGTGCAGGATACCGGTCTCGGGATCCAGCAGCAGGTCGCCAGCCTTGACCTCGCGGCAGGGCAGCGCATCCTCAACCTTGCGCACCCGGTAGAGCAAGCGGCGCGAGGTGAAAGGCGGCGTCATGAACGCTTCGGTGCTACTGCTCGCTGGATCGTGACCTTCTGGCAATAGCAAGATAGGGGCAATGCCCTGGAACTGGTCACGGATCGCCTCGCTCACCCTGTAGCCCCTCGGCCCGAACGAAGCGACGTCGATGATGAGCAGGTCGGGTCGCGAGGCGCGGGCGCGGATCATCGCCTGCCGTTGGGTATGGGCAACCGCCACGGCATACCGCTTCCGCTCCAGGCTGGGGACCAGGAGGTCGGCAGTAGTTGGCTCTTTCTCGACGAACAGGATCCTGATAGTCACGATCACCC
>JASFLR010000385.1:0-4333 GCA_050117995.1 Anaerolineae bacterium | reverse complement strand
CGAGCGCCCGGCAGAGCTTTCGGTCTGGCAGCGGGTGTCACGCATTCCTGATGAGGAGCTGTGGCGGACCCACGAGCGTCGCCGCGAGCGCCTGGTCGCATTTGCCCGCAAGAGGCTGCGCACCCAATTGGATCAGCGGGGCAGCCGGCCTGCTGAGATACGCCGGGCGGAGGAGGTGCTAGATCCAGAGGCGTTGACCATTGGATTTGCGCGACGTTTCGCCACCTACAAGCGGGCGAATCTGCTCTTCCACGACGTGGAGCGGCTGGCGCGCATCGTCGGCGACCGGGATCGACCAGTACAGCTCCTGTTTGCAGGTAAGGCCCATCCAAAGGACAATCCGGGCAAGGAGCTGATCCGCCAGATCATCCACCACGCCCGCCGGCTGGAGTTCCGGAACCGGATCGTATTCATCGAGGACTATGACATGACGGTGGCCCGCTATATGCTGCAGGGTGTGGATGTGTGGCTGAACACGCCCCGCCGGCCCCACGAGGCCAGCGGCACCAGCGGCATGAAGGCGACTGCCAACGGCGCGCTCAATCTCAGCGTCCTGGATGGGTGGTGGGCCGAGGCTTACACGCCCGAAACTGGCTGGGCCATTGGCCGCGGCGAGGAGTATGGTAGCGCCCAGGTTGACTATCAGGATGAAGTAGAAGCCAACGCACTCTACGATCTCCTGGAGAAAGAGATCGTACCGCTATTCTACGAGCGGGGGCGCGATGGGCTGCCCAGAGGGTGGATCGCCAAGATGAAGGCGGCGATGCGAGATCATGCCGGGCTGTTCAACACCAACCGGATGGTGCGTGACTATACCGAGTTGTGCTACGAGCCGTCGGCTGAACGGGGCGAGCGCCTCATGGATAGCGACTTTGAGAGAGCCAAGGCGCTGGCTGAGTGGAAGGCCAAGGTCCGAGAGCAATGGCCAAAGATCCGCATTGAGCGCGTCTGGTCCGACTGGGCGGAGGGCCAGGAGTTGAAGGTGGGCGACCAACTGCAGGTGCAGGCGCAGGTGCACCTCGGCGAGCTAAAGCCCACAGACGTGGCGGTGGAGCTCTATTACGGCCCGCTGGATGCTGAAGGCTTGATCGTGCAGGGACAGGTCCTGTCCACGCTCATCGCCCAGTCGAAGGGGAGTGGCATCTACATCTTTGCCGGGGCCATCACCTGCCAGACCAGCGGGCGGCATGGCTACGCCCTGCGCATCGTGCCCAAGCACGAGGACCTGGACAATCCGTTTGAGATGAACCTGATTCTCTGGGGAGGGTAGGGGGCGCTTGGAAAGATCTGCGGCTCTCGGGTGGAGGCGGGAGCGCACAACGTCCCCGAGACGGGGCCTGCGAGCGTCGGTGGAGACCTGATGCTAGACCTTGTTACAAGCCCTGCGATCGCCCAATTTGACGATTCCCAGAATCGTGGTATAATTGCGTCACTATGACTGCTGTGAACCAGACCGTTTTCGGGATCAAGGGACATCATCACCATACCATACCTCCTGACTGGGAAGGTCCGGTTTGCCGTGTCTGAGTAAACGACAGAATTCGTGGCAGAGCCCTCCTGGTCAATCCAGGAGGGTTTTTTAGTTTCAGGAGCGAATCATGAACCAACGAACGGACGTACGTCTTTCCCTGCCCAGCAAGGGTCGTCTGGCTGAGGCGGCACTAGGGTTCTTGGCAGCCTGCGGTCTCAAGGTTGCCAAACCAAATCCCCGTCAATATGCTGCCAGCATCAGCGCGCTGCCGGGGCTGACGGTGCTATTTCAGCGACCCGGCGACATTGTGGTCAGCGTGCGCGACGGGAGCGTGGACTTTGGCATTACGGGTATGGACATGGTCTGCGAGCGCCGGGGCGACACGGAACAGGTGCTGGTGCTTCACGACGCCCTTGGATTCGGCCATTGCCGCCTGTGCCTGGCCGTACCAGAGTCATGGGAGGCAGTCTATACGGTTGCTGACCTGGCTTCGTACGCGGGCGGTCTTGAGCGTCCTCTGCGCCTGGCGACCCAGTTTCCCAGGCTCACCGGTAGCTTTCTCACAGCTCATGGCGTCCCATCTTTTACCCTCATCCGGGCTGAGGGGACACTGGAGGTCGCCCCGGCTATTGGCTACGCCGATCTGATCGCTGATCTGGTCTCTTCTGGGCAGACATTGCGCGACAACAGGCTGCGCCCCCTGGAAGATGGGCTCATCCTCAGTTCTCAGGCTGGGCTAATCGCCAACCGAGATACGCTTCGGGGGCGCTCGGAGGTGCTGGGTGTCGCCCGCCACATGCTCGAGTTCATCGAGGCCCATCTGCGCGCGACAGACCACCTGAGCGTGATTGCCAATATGCGCGGTTCCTCCCCCCAGGCTATCGCCGATCGAATGTTTGCCCAAGACACCCTAAGCGGTCTCCAGGGGCCGACTATTTCGCAGGTGGCCGTGCGCGGGGGGGATCCAAACTGGTACGCTGTTCACATTGTTGTGAGGCGCCAGCAGCTTTTCCAGGCTATCGCTGGGCTGCGGGCTATCGGCGGCAGTGGCGTGGTCGTGACACCGGTGAGCTATATCTTTGAGGAGGAACCAGCTCGCTACCGCGCCATGATGGAAGCCCTTGGCGACGGCCAAGATGACACTCCTAGCACCGTCCCAGTTGATCGGCTGGCTGCTGGCCCATCCGGCTGCGGGCAGACTGGAGGTGAATAGGATGAGAATCTATGATGACTGGCGTGAGGCGGAACGGACGATCCTCGGCCGGCGTGATCTGACTGCCCACAGTGATGTGCCGGAGACTGTCCAGGCAAGCATCCTCCGGATCTTTGGCGAAAGGTTGACGCCCGAGGAAGCCGTAGCGCGCATCGTGACTGATGTTCGCCTGCGGGGCGACGAGGCGCTCTGCGACTGGACGGAGCGCATTGACGGTGTGAGCCTCGACCGGTTTGCGGTGCCCGTTGAGACCTGGGGAGCTGCCTACGAGGAGCTCCCCGCTGACCTCGCCGAGGCGCTTTTACTGTCCGCAGAGCGAATCCGCGCCTTTCACGCACGCCAGCCGATTGCGTCCTGGACAGTCGCGGACGAGGGAGGGAGACTTGGCCAGCGGGTGACCCCCCTGGCGCGGGTCGGCGTCTACGTGCCGGGGGGCACTGCTCCTCTGCCCTCTTCCCTGCTGATGGCAGTCATTCCGGCGCGGGTAGCTGGTGTGGACGAAGTAGTGGTCTGCACGCCACCGGGGCCGGGAGGGGTGGTTCCCGAGGTCATCCTGGCAGCCGCACACGTGGCTGGGGTGGACCGGCTCTTCTGTCTGGGCGGGGCACAGGCGATCGCCGCGATGGCCTACGGCACGGATACGGTCCCGGCAGTAGACAAAGTCGTCGGTGCGGGCGGGCTGTTCACCAGCCTTGCGAAACGACAGGTCTACGGCAAGGTAGGGATCGATGGCCTCTATGGGCCCACCGAGACGGTGATAATCGCCGACGACTCGGCAAACCCGGGCTGGGTCGCTGTCGATCTGCTAGCCCAGGCAGAGCATGACCTGCTGGCAACGGCCATCTTGCTGACGCCCTCCCGCGAACTGGCCAGAGCAGTGCAGGCCGAAGTCGCCCGGCGATTGAGAAGCCTGGAGCGCGGTGATCTGGCAGCCGCGTCCCTGGATGGGCAGGGGGGCATCGTCCTCACGCCTGACCTCGAATCCGCCGCGCGCCTGGCCGACGAGTATGCCCCGGAGCACCTCTGCCTCTCCGTCCGCGAGCCGGGACGTTGGGCAGAGCGGATCCGCAACGCGGGCGGGCTCTTTTTAGGGGAGCACTCGTTTGAGGTGTTGGGCGATTACGTCGCCGGACCGAGCCATATCATGCCTACTGGCGGCACGGCTCGTTTCGCTTCGCCGCTCAGTGTCCTCGATTTCGTCAAGATCACGAGCGTGGTGGCTCTGGATCCTGGTGTTGCCGCCAGCCTTTGCCCGGCGGCCGGCCGTCTCGCCCGCGCCGAATCGCTGACCGCCCACGCGGCGGCCGCTGAAGGAAGGGAGGGAAGCAGCCATGGACCTGACTGCTCTGATCCGCGCTGATCTTGTCAGCATGCAGCCGTACCAGCCGATCCGTCCCATTGAGGTGCTTGCTGTCCAGCTGGGATGCGCGCCTGATGCCATCGTCAAGCTCGATGCGAACGAGAATCCCTACGGGCCGTCGCCCCGGGCGCAAGCAGCCCTGGCCGATCTGCCGTATATCCATATCTACCCCGATCCAGAGAGCCGCCTGCTGCGCGCTGCGCTGTCAGGCTTTACCGGGGTTCCCGCCGGGCAGTTGCTGGCCGGGGCCGGGGCAGACGAGCTGATCGACCTGACGATGCGTCTCTTC
>JASFLR010000384.1:0-4358 GCA_050117995.1 Anaerolineae bacterium | reverse complement strand
CCCAGCCGCTCGCGGAGGTCGGGCAGGCTGGCGTACAGGTTTCCGAAGCCGCGCACCGGCGCATAGAGCCCGGGAGGCGGACTGCCTGGAATTTCGACCGGATCACCCTCGTGCCAGGTGTCCTCGTAGGTCTCGTAGCTGCCGTCGGCATGCAGCACGTAAATCTGCAGCGTATCGCTGCGCCAGACCGTGTGGCCCCGCTCAAAGGGCTCGTAGGCAGCCCAAATAGTGTCCTGAGTCAGGGGGCACCGGGGAGCCATGTACTCGTCGTAGGGGCAGATGATGCCGACGGTGACATAGGCTTGGTAGAGCACGCCGTTCGCGTCTCGGGCCCCGAGGTAGTACTTGACCGCTTCGTTATACTCGTCGGGAACCTTCACGGCGATGGAGCCGCTGGCCGGGAGGTCGAGGGCTTCTGTCTCCAGAAGAATGTCGCCTCTGGGACTCAGGCGGGTGATACCAGCTCCGGTCATGCCGGACATAATCCAGGTCAGCGTGACCGTACCTTTCCACTCCACCGGATCGGGGCTGGCAGTGAAGGACAGGATCTGTGGTTGATCAGGCGTCGCGCTGGGCCGCGAGGTTGGCTGTGCGGTGGAGGTCGGCGCTGCGGTGGACTGCGGCCTGCTGGTTGTCGTCGCGCTGGGCCTGGAGGTTGGCTGTGCGGTGACGGTCGGCGTCAGTGGCGGTGTAGGCGTTGCACCCGGCAGACTGGCTGGCGGAAGCTCGTTCAGGAAGGCTATCAGATCCGGGTCCTTTTCGGCAAAGGCGAGGATGCCGTCGTGATCCAGGGGCACGGCTGACAGATCACGCTGGAGCTGCCTGACTGCCGGCGTGCCCGCACGGGTGGTGACGAGGAACACGTTGCCGGCTTCCAGGCCGTAGCGTGCCCCTCCGATGTGCACCTCGCCCGTCGTGCCGTCCTGCGTCTGCACCTCCCAGTCCAGGCTGCAGCCATCGGCGGCACGGGCGGTGCCGCGCTCGACGTACAGCCGGCCACTGGCGAACCCGGCGCTGTCGACCGTGCCCTCGCCGGCCAGGTCGTGCCAAATCATGACCTCCAACCCCTCCTGCCAACGCAGAAACAGGTAGCCCCCTCCCTGTTCAAAGGAGCCCAGGTACTTATTCGCACCTGGCGGGGTGGAACTGCTGGCGCATGCGGCGGTGCCGACCGTAGCCAGTATGACCAGGAAGGCCAGTTGTGCGGTCCTGACGGGTATTTTATCTTTCCAGGCACAGATGCCGTGCAGATTGGTGTTGTGCATAGCTCCCCCTTCTTCGTGAACGATCAACCCCAGCGACAGGTGCTCGAGGCCTCTGTTTTCCGGCCACAGACCCACTATAGCAGAAGAAGGGGTGAATTGTCGTCCATCGAAAGTTGAGTTTGGGGTTGGAGATGGGGGTGGATTTGAGTATGGCTACGACAAATCCAGTCCTCGCGCCCGGGCGACCTGTCCTGGCCGGCGATGCCACGCACGAGCGAAAGCAACCTGTGGCTGGTTCTGCCAACTTCCACTTCTGTGAATCCGGCTGCCTCGATCACTGCCGTCAACCTGCGCACGTCATTCTCCATCATGCGATGAAGGCCCAGAATGTGACCCAGCAATAGTCTCAGCGGGCCTTCTGTGGGCGGCTCGAAGTCCACCACCAGCAGGCGGCCACCCGGCTTCAGCACACGCCAGATCTCGGTAAAGCCTCTGCGCTTGAGGTCCTCGCCAGGCAGGTGGTGGATCATCAGGCTGCTCAGGACCACGTCGAACTTGTCGTCGGGAAAAGGGATGTCCTCGCTAGGGCTCACCTGTCAGTATGATGTCCAAGCTTCTCCCCGGGCTGTTTTCGCGGTCTTGGCCCCTGAAAGATGTCCCAGGTCCTTGTCTGGCATGAACCACAGATGCTCCCAGGCCATCGTCCCCAGGAAGCAAGAACCGGCCCACAGGCCGGTTCACCAACTGAACTCGATTTCTGGAGGGGATATAGAAGGTGCCCCAAGGGTCCTCGAATCCCTGTTGCCGTGCACAAAGAACTGAAAACTCACAAGAGGACGGTGCCGCACCTGTCCAAGCCCCGCACAGATAGATGCTGCGCTCTTCTCAGCCGCCCCCAGGAACCCGAGGAAACTGAATGGCACGCCAATGCTGAGGTTTGAGCGACCGGGGGACAGGCACCCAGCCCTACGCGGACCAGTGCAGGTCGCCAGTCATGGTTCACGACCGGGGTCTCCCTGGCCCAGCAAGCTCCATCGTCTCCCGGAAGCTGCCCGGGAACAGGACCTCCAATGTGGTCCGCCGCCTGGCTTCAGCCGCGCCGGGAGCTAGATGTACAGATCCCTCCGGGCATAGGTCAGGTACGCCCCGGCAAGACTGACCACAATAATGGCCAGCGACAACCCCACATAGAGCATATCGAGCCTCGCCTCGCGCAGTAGCATGCCAGGGTCAAAGTACTTGAAGGGGGTCACGTACTTTAGGAATTCCAGGTTCTTGTGCAAGCCGGACAGCACGGAGAGAAAATAGGTCCCCAGCAGCAGGCCCACTGCCACCGAACTGGATCGTTTGTAGCGCTTCATGGCACAGCCCAGAAAGATGCCGATGGCCAGAAAGATCAACTGCATGAAGATCAGGGCCAGCGTGCACAGGCCGAGAAACTGGTAGAACTCGTCATCAGGCTGGTACGGCGCCGCGCTGATCAGAGAGGCAGCCAGGGTGATGAGCAGCAGGGCGACGCAGTTGACCAGCGCCGCCAGTGCCTTGGCAGTCACCACGCGCCCGCGGGTCACCGGCAGGGTCAACGAAAACTCGACGGTCTTGTCGCGCTCTTCTTTGGAGATGATGTCGCTGCCCCACATCGCTGCCGCGATGGAAAGGATGAGCGCAAAGTAGGTGAACACAACCCCGTAAAAGCCGGTAAGCGTGGTCAGGTTAAAGGCCTGGAAACTAAAGGCTTCCAGCAATGCCGGGGGCATGCTGTCCAGTAGCTCCAGCATCTCCGGGTTGCCATAGTACGCGGAGAACTTGCTAAAGCCGATGGTCACGAAGAGGACCACCACGACGCCCCAGACGATAAGGGACCGCAGGTTCGACTTTAGCTCTCGCACAAAGATATTCATCGCCCAGCCTCCTTACACCGCCGACGGGATGTCGCGCCTGCCATAGAGCAGATAGCTGCCCACCACGGACAGTACGATCACCACCACGCTGATCAGCACCAGGGGCAGGTCATAGGCCCCGTTCTGGATGATATAGTTTGGTTCAAAGTGCTTGAACGGTGTGATCTTTTCCAGCGCGCTCTCGCCCAGCATGTCGCCAAAGACGCTCAGCACGTACATGCCAAACCCGAGCGCCATAGCATAGGGTGTCACGCTCCTGATCCGTTTGACCAACAGCGAAACCACCAAACCGACAGTCAGGAAGAAGAGCTGGAAGGGCACGATGCTCGCCATCAGCAGCAGGAATGTAGTCGTGTCATAGGCTGCATCCCCTGCCCACACGCTGACGCTGAAGAAACTGCTGGCCCACACGACAACGTCGGTGATGGCCAGCGCGCTCAGCGCGGCGAGCAACTTGCTGGTCAGGATCCGCGTGCGCCCCACCGGCTTGGTCAGCAAAAAGTCGGCAGTCCACTCCCTCTCCTCGACCGAGACCAACGAGAAGCCATAGTTCGCGGCCTGGAGCGCCAGAAATATCTGGACAAAGAGAAAGGCCAGGCTAAAATAGCCGAGGATCGTCGCCAGGTCCAAACCGGTCATACCAAAGGCGGTCAGCAGCTGCTCGGGAAAGTTGTCCATCATCTCGTTCAGCAGCGCGGCATCCTGGGCAAAGGAGGAGAACAGCGAGACGACGAGAAGGATCAAGGCCGTCAGTCCCAGCGACCAGGTGATCACCGAGCGCACGTGCATCTTGAACTCTTGTTGGAAGATGTTCATGGTCATGTTCGTCACCTACTCGTAGTAGTGCATAAAGATCTCTTCCAACGTCGGCTCCTCGAGGGTCACGTCAGAGACCGTCAGTTCGCCGAGCTTGTGGATGACGGCGTTTATGTCGCCCTTGTAGAAAAAGCGGACGGTGCCGTTGTGCTGCTGCAGGTTGGTCACACCCGGCATCTCAAAGCGTGCGGCGACCCCCTCGGCATCGGCCGGATCGCCTGTGGCCACCCGCACCTTCTTATAGTTGTTCTGTTGCAGGGTGCGGATATCGGCGATCTCGATGATCTGCCCCTCCTTGATGATCCCCACGCGGTTGCACATGCGCTGCACTTCGCCCAGGATGTGCGACGAGAAGAAGACGGTCACGCCGCGCCGGTTCTCCTCGCGGATCAGTTGGAAGAACTGGCGCTGCATGAGCGGGTCGAGGCCGGCGGTG
>JASFLR010000383.1:0-4361 GCA_050117995.1 Anaerolineae bacterium | reverse complement strand
AACACGCGCCGGTGCGAAATGTCAATGAGATCCTGGAAGAAGAACTCGGATTCGGCCAGCGAGCTGCGGACTGGACCACCAAGATCATGGGATCATGGCGCTTCATCATCCTCCAGTCTCTAGTGTTAATCGTATGGGTCGTTTTGAATGTCGTCGCCTGGACCAAACACTGGGATCCCTATCCCTTTATCCTGATGAACCTGGTCATGTCTCTACAAGCAGCCTACACTGCCCCGATCATCATGATGAGTCAGAATCGCCAGGCCATGCGGGACAGGCTTGAGGCTCACAATGACTACCTGGTCAACCAGAAAGCCGAAGAAGAAGTTCGCGCCATCTTGGATCATCTGGCAGCAGAAGACCGGGCACTGGCCCAAATGCATGAACTCCTGACGGCTCTGCAAACGCAGATCAGCGAATGACCAGAAGATGAGGTGAACCTATGAATACAATTGAGCAGTTTCCCAATCTTCCAGGTCGCATCAACGGCCTGGGAAAGCTGGCCTACAATCTTTGGTGGAGCTGGCATCCGCAAGCGCGGGCGCTCTTCCGCGCCTTGGATCTTCAAGCCTGGCGTGAGAGCGGGCACAATCCGGTGCGAATGCTGTCGTTGCTTCCGAAGGGCGTGATCGAGAATGCAGTCAGCGACGAGAGCTTTTTGGCGCATTATGATGCCGTTATGGAGCAGTTGGACGCAGAAACGGCTACACTGTCAGGCTGGTTTGCGCGAGAATATGGCCAAGTCGCCGCGCCGGTGGCCTACTTCTCCGCCGAGTATGGACTGCACGTCTCTCTACCAATCTACGCGGGCGGGCTGGGCGTCCTTGCCGGGGATTATCTGAAGGCGTGCAGCGATCTGGGCATTCCAGTCGTGGGAGTGGGACTTATCTACTCGGACGGCTACGTCTGGCAGCAAATTCGGGAGGATGGCTGGCAAGAGGATGTGGAAAAGACCCTGGATCGCACCTACGATCCTATCAGCGCAGTACAGGACGGCGAGGGTAAGCAACTGTTGGTCCAAGTCCCCCTTTTTGATCCGCCGGTCTACGTGGCTGTGTGGAAGGTGTCCGTTGGACGCGCGCCGCTGTACCTGCTCGACACTGACGTCGACGCCAACCAGCCCTGGGATCGGGCTATTGCCCATCGACTCTACGCCAGCAATCCCGAGCAGCGCTTGCGGCAAGAGATCGTTCTGGGCATGGGTGGGATGCGCGTGCTCGGAGCCCTTGGCATCGAGCCCGCGGCCATTCATCTCAACGAGGGCCATCCGGCGTTGTCCGTCCTGGAACGCATTCGAGTATTGGTAGAGGGGGGAATCGATTTCGGCCAGGCAGCCCAGCAGGTGCGGCAGAGCACCATCTTTACCACGCATACGCCGGTAGCGGCAGGCACGGATGTGTTTCCTTTCCAACTGATGGAAGAGTACTTTGCCTCCCACCTGGATGAACTGGGCATTGATCGGGACACCTTCCTCCAACTCGGAATGAATCCTCAGGATGCCAGTGCTGGTTTTAACATGACAGTGTTCGCCCTGCGAATGGCCCGATTCAGCAATGCCGTCAGCCAGCGCCATGGTGAAGTAGCTCGCAAAATGTGGGCTGGCCTTTGGCCGGATCGAAAAGGGGAAGAAGCGCCCATCGCCTCCATCACCAACGGCGTCCACCTGGCAGCCTGGATCGATCCTCTCCGCTTGCAGCCACTATGGGACCGCACGCTTGGGCCGCATTGGCGCTCTGAACAGGATCGACCGGATACCTGGAAAGCAGTGGAAGAACTCCCGGACAAAGAGATATGGCATCTCCACCAAGATCTCAAAGCCGAGTTGATTGCACAGATCGACGAGCGCGTGCGGGATCGCTGGCAAGACGACAGAGTGGCTGCGGCCAACGTTGTCGCTCTCGGTGCTCTGCTCGATCCTGAGGTCCTGACCCTGGGCTTCGCCCGGCGATTCACGGCATACAAGCGACCGGATCTTATTCTGTTCGACCTGGAGCGGTTGAAGCGGATGCTGACCGATCCCTGGCGCCCACTGCAGATCGTCTTTGCCGGAAAAGCACACCCGGCTGACGTCGACGGCAAGCGGCTGATTCAAAAGGTCTTCCGGTTGGCCCAGGATCCCGAGTTTGGCGGCCGGATCGCTTTTGTCGAGAACTATGATCAGCAACTGGCCGAGTATATGGTGCATGGGGTGGACGTCTGGCTGAACAACCCCGTGCCGCCGCTCGAGGCCAGCGGCACCAGCGGCATGAAGGCCAGCGTGAACGGGGTTCCCAACCTCTCGATCTTGGACGGTTGGTGGATCGAGGGCTACGATGGATCCAACGGTTGGGCCTTTGGCGATCAGGTCCGGGACGGCGACCGCACACAGGAGGATGCTGAGGCCCTCTATGACCTGTTGGATGAAAAGATCATTCCCCTCTACTATCAGCGCGCTGACGATGGTGTGCCACACGGGTTCGTGCAGGTGATGAAAGGCGCCATCCAGAGCGTGTCCCCGCAGTTCAGTGCCCAGCGGATGGCAAAGGAGTATGTGGCCCGGTTCTATATCCATGCTCTTGGTCTGGATGAATAAGAGAGCAGGTACCAATGCCTTATCGCCAGACGGCTTAGGTTGGCCCAGGGTTGTGCTCTGGGCTGACTTAAGTTCAATTTAAGGCAATCTCGAGCATAACTTAAAGACATCTATCCGGTTTCCGTGATATGCTGTACAAGAGAACAGGGCTCGAGCACTACTGTGGGAGAGGCCATTGTCCTACCCGATCGGTGTCGAGCAAGAGAGGATAGAATGAATCGGCAGGGCATTTCGCTGGGGCGTGTTTTGGGCATCCCAATTGAGTTGGATTACTCTTGGTTTTTGATCTTTGCTCTGGTTGTCTGGACGCTTGCTTCGGGCTACTTCCCTTCCGAATTCAGCAACTGGCCAACGGCGGAGTACTGGCTGGTGGGCTCAGCCACAGCTGTCGTATTCTTCTTGAGCGTGCTGCTTCACGAGTTGGGACATTCGGTTGTGGCCAGGCATTATGGCATTCCTGTCAGCAGCATCAAACTCTTTGTATTTGGCGGCGTATCGCAGATCGAGACCGAGCCGCCGAGTGCCAAGGTGGAGCTCATCATGGCTGCAGTAGGACCATTGGTGAGCTTTGCGCTCGCGGGGGTCTTTGCCGCACTGGGCGTCGCTTCTGCCTCTGTAGCCCCTCTGCTTGCTCTGGCCAAGTACCTGGCCTACATCAATGCCGCGTTGGGCCTGTTTAATCTCGTTCCGGGCTTTCCCCTGGACGGCGGACGCGTCTTTCGCGCTATTGTGTGGGGCATTACCAAGAACCTGCGCCGGGCGACGGTCATTGCCGGCACCTTGGGCCGCTTCATCGGCTTCCTGTTCATCCTTTTCGGTGTGTACCAGGTATTCACCGGGAGCTTTGTCAATGGCCTGTGGATTGGTTTCATCGGTTGGTTCCTGGAGAGTGCTGCCATAGCCCAAGTCAGGCAGCAGAGGCTGCACGATTTGCTGGCTGGGCGCAGGGTGTCCCAGGCGATGAGCACCACCTATACGTCGATACCGCCGGACCTGAGCCTTCAGCAATTGGTGGACCATCACGTTCTGGGCAACGGCGAGCGCAGTTTTGTGGTCGAAGAGGGCGACAAGGTGGATGGCCTGCTGACGCTATACGACATAAAGAATCAGGACCGGACGGAGTGGCCGACGACGAGGGCTGCCCAGGTCATGATCCCGCTGGCTAAGGTCAAGCGGGTTCAGCCGGATGATCAATTGTGGGCAGCCATTGAGGAGATGAACCACGATGGCGTGAATCAGCTGCCCGTGATGGCAAATGGCCACGTGGAAGGGATGCTCCGTCGCCAAGACATTATCAGTTACCTGCGCAACTTGCAGGACCTTGCGTGATTCATCTGTACCGGGAGAAAGGCACTTGATTGCTAACACGATAGACAAGATCGCAGACAGCATCGGAGCCAATCGAACGGTGCTCGCCCTTTCTGTGGCGCGCCTGGGGGATGCTGTGGGAAACAGCATCCTATTCGTCGTCATACCGCTGTATGTCGCCAAGCTGCCTGCACCTTGGTTTCCGATTCCAGAGACGGTGCTGGTAGGCCTGCTGATCTCGCTGTATGGGCTGACGAATGCGCTCTTGCAGCCCTTCGTCGGAGCCTGGATCGACAGGGTGAGCAGGCGAAAGCCATTCATTCAGGCTGGGCTCGTGCTGATGGCCATCGGGACCCTGGCTTTTGTGTTCGCCGGTCGGTTCTCTGCTCTCCTGTTCATCCGTGGCCTGCAAGGCATCGGCGTGGCCCTGACTATCCCTGCCTCCCTGGCATTGATGGCATCGGCTACTGAGAAGCGAACA
>JASFLR010000382.1:0-4367 GCA_050117995.1 Anaerolineae bacterium | reverse complement strand
CAAAAAGATCAAACCCGCCGGATGCCATAAAAAGATAGGTGACCTCCGGGAATTGGGCGATCCGCTCGCCCACTTCCTCCACCCGACCTGCCTGGACGGAGACACCGATCATGCCGGCAGCATTCCATTCGAGGAACTGAGGCTCGACGATACCGACGATCTGCAGGATGCCTTCGTCGCTCATTCGCTTTACGCGACGGCGTACCGCACCCTCTGTGAGTCCCAGCTCGGCCGCGATGTCGGTGTACGGCTTTCGTCCGTCATACTGAAGTTGGGAGACGATGGCCTGGTCCGTCTTGTCAAGTTGACGCATGCATCTGCTCCTCTCTCCCTGGTCCGGCGATCCTCTTCAGTATATCCGATTTTCGTAGCCCTGTCAAGCCTCATGTCCGAAATTCGTACATACAATTACGAATATCGTAACACAGCAATCTGCTGTTCAGTGCCGGCAATCACCTCTGTCGGTCCTATCTGCTGTTTGAAAGCGTACCCTGGATGAATGCAACTGTCCGCTTAACCTGCAAACCATGGCAATGGGTCACAACACTTGCTGGGATCTTTTGTTCGTGATATACTTGTGCCACGCAATTGTTAGCGCGTAGTGACCGGCAACCAGCTGCGGTCCAGTTGTGTGTTCGGCTGGTTGAGCCGGTTGAGCCCGGCATCTTGGACGAGGGCTGGCCGTCAAAGATGCGCGCAGGGAGGAGATCATGGCCGTGTTGCTCGTGCATCTCTTCGGTGGTCTTGCACTAAGCTGGGGGGAGACCCCATTGCCACCCATCGCCAGCACAGCGGCTCGCTCCCTCTTTGCCTACCTGGTCACCTATCGAGACCGCCCCCACACTCGCGATCTCCTGGCTGGCATCTTCTGGATGGATGTGCCAGACACTGTTGCTCGTCGTCGCCTCAGCCAGTCCCTGTGGCAAATCGGCAAGGCTCTGCGACCGCACTGCGTCCTGCTCACCGAAGGTGATACCGTTCAGCTCAATCCTGACTTGCCCCTTTGGGTTGACGTCGCCGAGTTCCAACAAGCGCGCGCTGAGGCGGAAGCGCCGCTAGCATCTGGTGCCATCGCCTCTGTCCTTGACCAGCTACAGAAGGCGGCCAATCTGTACCGGGGCCCATTCTTGTCGGGCTACTACGATGATTGGGTGCTGCCCGAGCGAGAGCGCCTGCGGGAGGGCTTCCTCGAGGTGCTGGAAAAACTGGTGGCCGGTCGCAAGCAGCAAGGAGCGTACGATCAAGCGCTGACCAACGCCCGGAGGCTGGCAGCGGAAGATCCCTGGCGCGAAGAGGCCCACCGCGAGGTCATGCGCCTCTGCCACCTGCTGGGCCGGGACCACGCGGCGCTGCAGCAGTTTGAGCTCTGCCGCCGGGTACTGGAAGAGGAACTGGATGCTGAACCGTCTGCCGAGACAGCTGCCCTGGCAGCAGTAATCGCGGATCGTGAGGCCATGGCCGAGTACTCCCTGCTCCCATCCGCAGCCCCGCCGACGGCAGCCCCTTTCCTGGAGCGACCCGATCGGCTGCCGCTAGTCGGGCGCCATGCAGAGCTGAGAGAGCTGTTGCGCCAACTGGAGTCGGCCATGCAGGGCGCTGGCGGCCTGACGTTGGTCTGCGGTGAAGCTGGGGTGGGCAAGACCCGCCTCCTCAGCGAACTGGAAAGCAATGCCCGATGGCGTGGCGTGCGCACACTCTGGGGCCTCGGTTACGAACTGGCAGATCCCCCTGCCTACCAGCCGCTGATAGAGGTCCTTCGCACAGAGATCACCGGTCTACAGCAATCATCGCTGGGATCGCTGTGGCGAGTTGAGCTCGCCCGACTCCTGCCAGAGATGGAGATCGGAGATGCAAGACCAACATCGCTGGAACCGGAAGAGGAGCGGCGCCGCCTATCAGAGGCAATTGTACGTGCGTTCTTGGCTTTGTCGGAAACTGGGCCATGCCTGATCCTCTTGGAAAGCGCGCAGTGGATGGACGTCACCAGCCTGGAAACCATCCGCTACCTGCTGCCCCGCCTGACCAATGCACCGCTAATGGTTGTCATCACGGTGCGACCAGAGGAATTGCGCGGCCGGCAGGCCAGGATCGTCTCAGCTCTGGAAAGCACTCGTCTACCCCGTCGCCTGGAGTTGGACCGGCTGGAGCTGAGCGCCGCCGAGGAGTTGGTGGCGCACGCACTGGGTCTAGAACAGCCTGCACCCATCTTTAGCGCTCGCCTGCACGAAGAAACCGAGGGCAATCCTTTCTTTCTTATTGAGACGCTCCGGGCTCTGGTGGACGAAGGCCTTCTGTATTGCGACGAGGAGGGTGATTGGAGCACCCCCTGGGACGAAGAAACCACCAACTATGCCGAGTTGCCGCTGCCGGCTAGCGTGTTGCAGAGCATCGAGCGCCGCCTGGATCGCCTTTCTCCCCGTCAGAGTGAACTATTGGGCCTGGCAGCCATCATCGGCCGGAGGGTGACGTTCGACCTCTGGCATCTGGCCAGTGAGATGGACGCCCGGGATCTGCTCGACGTCGGAGATGAGCTGTGCCGCAGAGGCGTGCTCCTGGCCAACGAGGCCGAGCTGGAAGAGGCGGACTATGTCTTTGCTCACGACCAGATCCGGCGAGTGGCCCATGACCGGCTAGCCGCACCACGACGCCGGCTATACCATCAGCGGGTGGCTGAGGCACTCGAGCGCTTGGCTCCTGATGACGCCGAGGCCTTGGCCTATCATTGGACGGAGGCAAAGGCGTGGGCCAAAGCGGTCGACTATCACCAGCTGGCTGGTGAGCGGGCGAGGGTAGTGTATGCCAATGACAATGCGGTGGCCCACTTTGGCAAGGCGCTGGAGAGCTTGGACCATGTGCCCGGCGCCTGGGACACGGTGCTCAGGTACGAACTGCACCTGGCCCGGGAGAGGGTCCGTGATTTGCAGGGCGAGAGAGAGGCGCAAGCCAAAGATCTTGACATGCTGGCGGGACTGGCAAGGCAGTTGGGCGATGCTCAGCGGCAAGCGGTAGTGGCGTTGCGTCAGGCGCACTATGCCGACAGGACCAGTGACTATCCGGCAGCCATCGCGGCGGCCGAGCAAGCCATTCGCTTTTCCCAAACCGTGCCGGACCTCTCCACCGAAGTAGAAGGATTGATTTGCCGTGGAAAAGCACTGACGCGACAGGGAAGCTATGGAGCAGCACAGTCAGAACTTGAGCGGGCCATTGGCTTGATCCGACGGGCAGAGGCTGCGCAAGAGCCCCCTGGCCCGCTGCACGACCTGGAGACAGAATGCCTGCGCAGTTTGGGTGCCTCCTTGTGGTGTCTCGGGCAGTACGCCGCGGCCCGCCGTCGCTACGAGCAGTGTATCGAACTGTGCCGCGAGCGTGGCGACCGCCGTGGTGAGAGTCTGGCCCTGAGCAGACTCGGGGTCATCCATGCCGAGCAGGGCGACTATGACGCCGCCCAAACCTGCTATCGACATGCCGCGCAGATCTGCCACGAGATCGGCCACAGGTTTGGCGAGGCCAATATCATCGGCAACTCGGGCATCGTCTTTCTGTACCAGGGTGCTCACGGAGATGCGAGGGATCTTTTTGAGCAGAGCCTGCGCATCTGCCGCGAGATCGGACACCGGCGGGCGGAGAGCATCGTCTCAACCTACTTTGCCCTGCTCTTTCACAGGCTGGATGATAACGAGACTGCTCGCCAGTGGGGAGAACGGGCGCTGGCTATGGCCCAGGAGCTTGGCGATCGCCCGGTGTGCAGCGATGCGTCGACGAATCTCGCACACGCACTGGCTGCTCTCGGACATTTGGCCGACGCCGCCAAAGCCTACAGCAGAGCGTTCACCTTGAGACACGAGCTGGGCGAGACCAATCGGGCGATGGAGTCTCGCGCGGGCCTCGCCAGCGTGCTTCTGGCCCAGGGAGACACCGACGGCGCCCGCCTTCAGGTAGAGCAGATTCTCGATCACCTGGAAAGCGGATCGTTGGACGGCGCCGACGAGCCCTTCCGGATCTATTATACTTGCTATCGCGTCCTGAGCGCACCAGATGACCCCCGTGCACAGGATGTTCTGTCCACTGCCTACCGCTTGTTGCAGGAACAAGCGTCCAAGATCGGCGACCAAGAACTGCGGCGATCGTTTCTGCAAAACATCCCTCACCATCGGGCTATCGTTGCTTCCCACTGTGAGCAACAGTCCCGGCAGATCACAGTGCGTCTCGCGCGCGCCGATGCACCCACGGGACGCCCCCTGCGCGAGGATGAGTACGTGTTGGTGACGTGGACGACGGATTCCCCGGAGGATGCGACCCGAGCTGAGGGTCCGGACCGACGCCACGCCCAGATCCGCCGGCTCGTGCAAGAGGCTACCGATCAAGGC
>JASFLR010000381.1:0-4370 GCA_050117995.1 Anaerolineae bacterium | reverse complement strand
CGAGCTAATGCCCAGCCCAAGCAGCACGATAAGAATTGGCAAGACCAATCCACTGCCCAGATTGAGAACACTTCGCTCAGTAGATCTCTGAGGTATACGTCTACCTGGTCCCCGAACGCCGGCGAGTCCCTTCATACTCGCGCATTATACTCGAAAAGCATTCACGCAGCAAGCGAGAACGCCCGTTCAGGCCTCCCTATCCTCCCTGCCCTGTTCGTCCACATAGACTGCCAGTTCGCCTGGGCGCAAGGACACCTGCCAGTGTTATGTCACCGTAGATAGCCCCATTTCGTCCTTCTGTTCAGGCCCTATACTGACCTTACCGTGCAGTCCTCCATGTCCAGGAAACTCAAGGACAACCCAGAAGAGACCATGCAATGACAGGTTTCGTTCACCCAACCATCAAGCATCCCTGCCGAAACTGCACAACATCGCACATCTGTGCTATAATGGAAGTAGGAAAGGTAGGCCTTCTGGTTCCCAGCAACCCAGGATTGGAGAGATATGGATCTAGTCTACGAAGGGTTCGATAAGGCGATTGGATCCCGATGGAAGACTCACCTTGTGGGGTCAGGCCGGCTCGAGGCACCTGGCAGGTCTCTGCGGTTCATCACTGGCGGTGCGTCAGCAGGCAGCTACACCAACGCGCAGATCGACGACTACCAGGGCCTTCCGCGCAGCCGCTTCTTCTGGACGCCACCGCTCAGGCTCACCGTGAGGGCGCGCTTTTCCCATCCGGCAGGACAGCTGCACGGGACCGCCGGCTTTGGATTCTGGAATGATCCCTTGCTCATGACGGAGAAGCGGCTGCCGGCCCTGCCTCGCGCAGTCTGGTTCTTTTACGCCTCAATGCCCTCCAATATGAAGCTGGATATGGCCACGCCGGGGCACGGATGGAAGGCGGCATCCATCGATGCGCAACGGGGTTCCGCGCTGCTCTGGGCCCCCATGGCGCCGGTGCTGGTACCGCTGATGAATCTCGACCCCGTGTATCGAGCGTTCTGGCCCCGCATCCAGCGCACACTGCATATAGGCGAGGCCCCCATTCCGGTGGACATGACCCAGTGGCACACCTATGTACTTGATTGGGGAAGCAAATATGCGCAGTTCAGCCTCGGCGAGAGCGATGCGCAGTCAAGCAGCACGATACTCGAGAGTCCTTCGCCCCATGGGCCGCTGGGATTCGTCATGTGGCAGGACAACCAGTACCTGCAACTCACTCCGTGGGGCCGTATCAAATGGGGCCTCCTGAACACACCAGAGGGACAGTGGATGGAGGTCAAGAAACTGCAGATCCAGCTCGGAGGAGATGAGCCAGTCTGACAGGCTCACAAGTTGCTGCGATCAACCTGCCCGTTGCCGCACAAAGTGCAAGACCAGGGCCTTCTCAGTGGAATCGCGGATCCGCGCGCGCTCGTCGACTCGTTGACCGCACACCCATGCGATGCCCATCTCGCCCACGAGCAACGGCAGGCGGTCTCGCACAATGTGCGGGACCTTCTGGTTAGTCAAAAAGTCGGACAGCCTAACTGTACGTCCATCCATCCCTAGCGGGCAGAAGCGATCACCAAGCTTGCGACTTCTCAACCACATCCTCTCGCCGACAGCGCTCGTATCGATAAACGCCCTCCACGAATCACGGTTTGACTCCCAATCACCGGGCAAATCATGGCGAGACACAGTCATAACCTGCAGACACCAGGCAGAGTCAGGCAAGGGCGTCGACCCGCAAAGACTCACTGGCAGAGACTCACCCTCTACGGGAAGAAGGGGCCAGTCGGGCAGCACTGGCTCAGCGCGCGCGCTCTCGATCGCGAACTCTTCATACCCCACCGTGAGCATCAGACCCTGAGGAAGCGTGGACTGGTCTCCAGTGGTCCCGTCGCGCGCCACCAGCAAAGCGTTCTCTACATGGAGAAAGGTGATATCCCGAAGAGTGTGCCGGAGAAGGTGGACCGCCTCCCGTATCGTGGACCTCTGTAGGCTGGTGGGCAGACCACGCCACGCCTCCAGATCCATGATAATGCGCTCGGGCATCTCGTCGCTCACCACACGGGGCCAAACGTCCAGTAGCTGTGAGCGAAGCAGGTCATAGTCATCAGACAGCACGCGCGCCGAACGCCGGATGACCTCACGCAGGTTAGGATTGTGACTCTCCAGCAGGGGCAGAACCTCGTGACGCAGCCAGTTGCGAAAGAAGGTTGTGTCAAGGTTGGAACGGTCGAATCGAGGCTCCAGTCCATGGAAGGCACAATAGGCCTCGATTTCTGACCTGGGCACCTCCAGAAGGGGACGCACCAATCGGAGGGCCGGATCCATCCTCGTTGAGTCCGGCGGATCGATCAAGCGGTACAGGGACAGAAGCGTCATGGGTAGCATGCCGCGGAGGCCAGCCAGCCCGGAGCCGCGAATCCAGTGCATCAGCACGGTCTCCGCCTGATCGTCCGCATTATGTCCGACCGCGATACAGCGAGAGCCGACGTTGCGCGCTACCCGGCTGAGAAAGCGATACCTCGCTCGGCGCGCCGCCTCTTCAACAGCAAGCCTGTGCTCCCTGGCAAGGTCCTGTACCCTGACCTGCTCAACAGTGGAGGCAAGGTCCCACTCTGCTGCCAGGGTGCGTACCGCCTCCGCATCTTCATCGGCTTCAGCACCGCGCAGGCCATGATGCAGATGGGCCACGTGCAGACTCAGGCTGTAATCATCCAAGCTGCGCAGGGCATGCAGCAAGCATAGTGAATCAGGTCCACCAGACACACCGACTACCACGGCATCGCCTGGAACTACAAGGCGATGCCGTTCAATGCTCCTGCGGACCGCGTCTTCTACAGTCGACACCGCGGCTCTCTCCCAAACACTTGCCCGCTACTCGAGCCTAGTCACTCTAGTCTGGACATGAATGCCACGCTTTGCCAGCTCCTCGACAAACAACGATGATGGCACCGCCAGTTCTACAGGCACCGCCCCTCGCGGTGTCTGCTGACGAGCCATCATGCCTGCAACGATAGCTGCATCCCAACCTGTAGTGCGCTCCATGGCCGTGAAGCCTGTGCCTTCGTCATAGAAGTCCATGAGATCCAGTATGACCTCTGTCCTTCGACCCTCTTTTTTGCCCGTGGCCCGGATCCGGATCACGACCACATCCTTCTCATCATCAAAGGATACCATTGGCTCAAAGAGTGCATGGAATAACTCGCGGGGAACAACCTCTTGGTCGCCAACCATGACTGGGTCTGTTTTCCAAAGGCCCAGGTCGTAGAAGGCCCGAAGCTGCCCAAAGTGTCCCGGATACCGTACCGTCTTGTTCTGCAGGGTCTTTAGCTTGCCCTGAAAAGTCCAGGGCATAGTAGACACACCGCCTCCAGTAGTGAAAGCCTCCAGCCTGCCTACGGGAGGCGGGAAGTCGATTTCTTCCAACTCATCCATGGTTGGCACCACTGTCGGCTTGTCGTTGCGCAGAAAGATTGGCGGTTCTGCGTACTCGTTGGTCAAGCCTTCGATGTTAAAGGTGAGCAGGTAGTCAAAGGGCGGGCGAGGGTGCAACGGCAAGCCCCCATCCCACATGAATACCTCGTCGGGCTCATCCAACAGGCTCATCGCATAAACCATCAAAGTAGTGCCCATGCCAGGCACCTGTCCGCAGTCGGGAATGATGCTGATGCCAGCCTCCCTGGCTGCTGCATCCGAATCGAGTTGCTCTCGAACCAAGTCTGTATTGCCCCCAAGATCGCACATGCTGGCCCCAGCTCGCACGGCAGCTCGAGTTATACCCATGTTCAAGTAGTAGGGCACTGCACTCAAAAATGCATCCACTCCCTCGAGAAAGGATACGACTGCCTCCGAGTCCCTCACATCAAGTTGCACGCCGTTCGCCCGATCAGTATCTAGCAGGGCATTCACCCGAGCAGCTGCAGCCTGCGCGGCTGTCAGCGAAAAGTCCGCCAGCACAACACTGTCAGCCTCACCAAACTTGAGCATGTCATAAGCACACGCTGTGCCTTGCCGGCCGGCGCCCAAGACCGCATATCGAAATCCCATTGCTCGCCTCCCAATTGCTTCCCAGAAAACGGACTTCCAAAGCCTGCTGGCAATCATACAGCCGACGGGCTCTGGAAGTCTCGTAAAAGCGAAGAATGAACCTCTTGAGGCGCCTTGCTATGCGCCCATCAGCTTCTTGGCAACACCCACGGCACCTGCGGCATCCTCGGCAAAGCCGTCTGCTCCGATCTGCTCCGCCCAGCCCTGAGTCACAGGCGAGCCACCCACCATAACCTTGACCTTGTCGCGCAGGCCTGCCTCGGCGAGGTGCTCGATGACATCGCGCTGGTGCAGCATGGTTGTGGTCAGCAGAGCAGACAGAGCGACGATAT
>JASFLR010000380.1:0-4374 GCA_050117995.1 Anaerolineae bacterium | reverse complement strand
TGCCCTCGCCCCTCACAATCCTGCTCAAAGGAGAGCATGAGAAAGAGGTCCTCGTTGGGGACCAGAACCAAAGGTGCGTCGGCGGCAGAGTCAAAGCGGATCTCCGCCTCGCCGGTCATGCTCAGCACATCGCCCTCAGTCTCCAACATCAACGGCTGGTCATCGCCGTCCCAGCCACGCATCCTGACTACAGGAACATAGCCAACCTGGCGCAATGTTATCCCCGCGTAGGCCAAGGTCTGCCCGGCACCCACCATACCCTGCCTGACCACGCTATCTCCTTCCAGCCAAGTGACGGTGCTTGCGTATTCAGAAGTTTGCTCACCCCCGTCCGACACTGTGCCAAAGCTGTCGAGGCGAACCGAATAGGTCTCATCAGGGCCTATGGAATGGCGCTCCCCTTCTAGCGGGCGCCAAGGTTCGCCCTGCCATCCCCAAGCACTCACGACGGTCAAGCAGACCAGCGCCAACAGCAACGAACCGTAAGCCAGGGGCCGCGTCCAGAGGACCAGACCGCGCCGGATGGCTACGACAGCCGGAACCGGCAGGTCCGACACGGACCGTGTCGCGTATCCCTGTCGGGCAAGGAATGTGCCCAGTCGTTCCATGGCTCCTTCAGGGGGAGTGGGCAGCGTTAGCTGGACGCGAGGGGGATGGGATCCCCATGCTGCCAGGCTTGCACGCGTCCAGGGCTCACGGCGCGTGACGCGCCAGGTCAGCTCGAGGGAATCGGCCATGCGGACAAATAAGCACAGGCCGGCGAGGGCCAGAAAGGCACGGAACCAAAATGAGCCAGCGATATTGAATATCC
The DNA here is from genome assembly GCA_050117995.1 of Anaerolineae bacterium. Lineage (GTDB taxonomy): Bacteria > Chloroflexota > Anaerolineae > JAAYZQ01 > JAAYZQ01 > JBFFCR01. The sequence continues at coordinate 3,563 of JASFLR010000380.1, read as the reverse complement.
CCAAAAGATGGAAAATATCGCCTGCCTGGGCCCATACCCCCGCTTGCATCGCCAGCCATGCCTGGGGATCACTAGCATGGCTTGCCGGCATCTGGGGGATCACGCTGCTGGCGGCCAGAGCGAAGGCCAAGAGTCCCACAAGGATCAGCAGAGTCTGCGGAGCGGCGAGCACACGCCACAAGGCGCTCAGCGGTTCAAAACGAGATGCTCTTTCTGTCTGTTCAGCCATGGCGCTGCCGACTCTGTCTTGGATGATGATGGGCGCAGGGATGTCCCTGCATCCGGTACCGGTTCATGGGGCGCGCTGGCCCAGTCTGCCTGTGCTGTAAATCGGAAGCGGATGATAGAGCAAAGGCCCCAACAGGGAGTGGTTGGGGCCTGCCTATGTCAATCAAGCCACCCAAGGGACTTGAACCCTTAACCTGGCGCTTACGAAGCGTCTGCTCTGCCGATTGAGCTAGGGTGGCAAGCTCCGGGATCAGGCCGGTCAGTGCGGGCATTATACCAGGCTTCCCAGCAATAGGCAAATCAGCTTTTCCAGAACGCAGTTGACAGATCAAGTCGGCGCTCTCCATAGATCCAGTCATGTCGTACACGCGCATCGTGGCGGCTGGCCCGGTGTCACTCGTCGCGAGCCTGTGCATCGCGATGCACGATGGCCGCTTTGACAAAAGCCTGGAAGAGAGGATGCGGGCGGGTGGGCCGCGATCGAAACTCGGGATGGAACTGGCAGCCAACCATAAACGGATGATCGGCCAGCTCCCCGATCTCTACCAGGCGACCATCGGGTGATAGACCCGAGAAGACCATGCCAGCGTCAGCCAGCAACCCACGATAAAAGTTGTTCACCTCAAAGCGATGGCGGTGCCGCTCGTGAACGATTGGCTCGCCCTGCAGAGTACCGGCGTACGCCGCCGCAGCTCGCGTGTCTGGCGTCAATTGGCAGGGATAGAGACCGAGACGCATGGTCCCCCCCATCTCAGAGATGTCCCGCTGGTCAGACATGAGGTCGATCACCGGTTGCGGTGTCTTGATGTCGAACTCGGTCGAGTTGGGCTCGTCGCTATCCAGGGCATGCCGGGCCAGTTCGATCACCATGACCTGCATCCCCAGGCACAGCCCCAGGTACGGAATCTGGTTCTCGCGGGCATAGCGCGCCGCCACGACCTTGCCCTCGATTCCACGGTAGCCAAAGCCGCCTGGCACTACGATTCCGTGCAAGCCCTCAAATCGCTCCATACCTCGCCGCTCGATCTGCTCAGAGTCAATCCAATCGATCTCTACAGCCACGTCATAGCGCAGCCCAGCGTGGTGCAAGGCCTCCCGCACACTCAGATAGGCATCGCGCAGGTCGACGTACTTGCCCACCAGGCCAACCCGCACGGGGGGTTTCGGGCGCCGGATGTCCTCGACTACCTCTTGCCAACCCCCCAACTCGGGCGGTTTGGCGCCGTCCAGTCCCAGTCGCTCTACAAGGTAATCGCCGAGGCCCGCTCTTTCCAAGACCAGGGGGACCTCGTAGATGATGGGCGTGGTGACCAGAGAGATGACCGCCCGCTGTTCCACATCACAGAAAAGGGCGATCTTGGCCCGAATGTCCTCGTCAATGGGATAGTCGGAACGGGCAACGATGATGTCAGGCTGGATACCGATCCCGCGCAGCTCACGGACACTGTGCTGGGTGGGCTTGGTCTTGATCTCGCGGGTCGAGGAGATGTAGGGCAGCAGTGTCACGTGCACGTAGAGCGTGTTCTCTCGTCCTACATCCACGCGCATCTGGCGGATGGCCTCCAGGAAGGGCAGACTCTCGATGTCGCCAATGGTGCCACCAATCTCTACGATAACAACCTCGGCCCCGCTCCCCCGTGCCACCAGCCCTATGCGGCGCTTCATCTCGTTGGTCACATGGGGAATCACCTGGATCGTGCCGCCGAGATAGTCACCCCTTCGCTCTTTGGCAATCACCTCCGCATACACCTGCCCCGAGGTAACGTTGCTGGCACGGGTCAGGTTCTCATCAATAAAGCGCTCATAGTGACCCAGATCCAAGTCTGTCTCTGCACCGTCATCCAGCACGAATACCTCGCCATGCTGGTAGGGGGACATGGTTCCCGGGTCCACGTTCAGGTACGGATCTAGCTTTTGGATGGAGACGTTGATGCCCCGGCTCTTCAGAATGCGCCCTATAGCAGCGGCGGTCACCCCCTTGCCAACAGAAGATACTACCCCCCCAGTGCAAAAGATGTACTTGGTTGCCATTCATCTCACTCCGAAATAGAAAAGGAGAGTCGCCAAAATGACGACCCTCCCCCAGCTCGCATTTCTGGGCGGTAGCCCAGCAGCCCAAGATGCAACAGAGGGTGTGAGGCCGCTGGGGCCCTCCCTACCCAAACCTTGACCGCGCCACTCACCTAGAGCAGGGCGCGCAGGTCGGCAGCTGCCCGGCGCATATCCAGGAAGATAAGACCCAGCTTGGCCCCTTTGCGGGCAAGGGCTGTCAGGACGGCATCCTCGCCGATGGACATCAAGATCACGTAGCCCTCATCGCCGCGGATATACACTTGATCCAGGGTGCCACGCCCCAACTCGCTCGCGATGCGCTCCCCCAAGCTGAGCATGGCTGCGCTCATGGCCGAGACTCGATCCTCCTCCACATCGGGCGGCAGATCGGAGGCTATGGTCAGCCCATCTACGCTCACCACGGCTGACGCTTCGATATCAGGGGTGATGACCCGCAGGTCCCGCAGGCGGGCCATGATCTGTTCCGTACGTGATCTCATTTTTTTGCTATCCCCTTTCCCAGGACACCACTGTCCTGTGCATCGATGGCATAATAGCACAAGTGGCGGAGTATGTCAACGCAATCGTCAGCTCCCAGCACAGTATGACGAGTTCGGGCCGGTCAGCCAGCCTCCGCCGTAGGAATGCTAAAGCTCAAGGTGTTCCCTTCATCAGGTACACTGGCTATCGAGATCTGCCCACCCAGTGCAGCTACCAGGCCCTTGCTGACCACCAGACCCACCCGCACGCTGGCAGAGCTAACGGCGCTGCCACCATCCACGGGGTAGCCAAGATCGAAGAGATGCGCTTGCTGTGCTGGTGGAATGAATGCGCCCGGATCGCGGATGCTCACCACCAACACATCCTCAGGATATCCGTCCTGCTGTTCAACGAAAGTCTCAGTCGCCCAGACATCGATCCTGCCCCCCTTTGGCGTGCGCCGGACCGCATGACCGAGGAGGTTTAGCACGATCTGGCGCAGATGTCTGGGGTCTCCCCAGGCCGGGGGCAATTCGGCAGGCAGGTTCACGGCAAGCACCAAGTCACTGGCCTCCACCTCTGACCGCAGGGCCTCCACAGCACCGTCGATGACACCGCTGAGGTCGACCGGTTGCGATTCGATCTGGATTGCATCCTGTTCAAGCGCGGCTACCGTGCGGAAATTGCTCACCAGGGTTGCCATCTGGGCAATATTGGCCCCGACGAGCTCCAGCAACTGCTCCTGTAGTGGGGTGGCACTGCCTGACATGGTTTCTACCAGCAGGTGAGAGTCCGCACGGATG
>JASFLR010000379.1:0-4374 GCA_050117995.1 Anaerolineae bacterium | reverse complement strand
TTTGAGCTGATCGTCGACGGGCTGCGCCACCTGGCGCTGCCGGTGCTGGTGCTGGCCTACTTTAACCTCGCCGGCTGGAGCCGCTTCACCCGGGGCTCGATGCTGGAGGTGCTCCGCCAGGACTATATGCGCACGGCGCGGGCCAAGGGCCTGAAAGAGCGGATCGTCATCATGAAGCACGGCCTGCGCAACGCGCTGATCCCGCTGATCACTATCCTGGCGCTGACCATACCGGGCCTGATCGGCGGCGCCATCATCACCGAGACGATCTTTTCCTGGCCGGGCATGGGCCTGATGACCATCAACGCCATCGCGAACAACGACTGGCCTGTGGTTCAGGGGTTGCTGGTGATCCAAGCCTTCCTGGTGGTCTTTTCGAACCTGACCGGCGACCTACTCTACGGCGTGGTCGACCCGCGCATCCAGTATAGCTAGGGGGGCACCATGGCTGCGAATGTTGAAGTGATGCAACTGGAACCTACGACCACCCAGAAGCCCGTCGGCCAGTGGATGTTGGTCTGGCGGAGGCTGAGAAAGCACAAACTGGCGATGGCAGGACTGACGGTCTTTGGCCTCGTCGTCCTGGTGAGTCTGCTGGCGCCCTTGATCGCGCCCTACTCCTACGAGGAGATCAATCTGACCAATTCGTACGCGCCGCTCTTTGCGCCCGGCGCCGAGGGAGAAGCGCCCCACATCCTGGGGACCGACAAGCTGGGACGGGACCTCTTTTCGCGGCTGTTGTACGCAGGCCGGATCTCGCTGGGGGTGGCCCTGGTGGTCACCGTGTTGACCACGGTGCTGGGCACGCTGGTCGGCGCGGCGGCGGGCGCCTTTGGCGGCATCACCGACACGGTGCTGATGCGCTTTGCCGACGTGATGCTGACGCTGCCCTTCCTGCCGATGGTTCTGGTGCTGTCGAGCAGCTTGCGGCAGTATGCCGCCCTGCAGGATTTTCTGGGATCGTCGATGAGCGTGGCGATTATCATCTTTGTGCTGCTGATCTTTGGCTGGATGACCAACGCCCGGCTGGTGCGGGGCTCGGTGCTCAGCCTGCGAGAGCAGGATTTCATCGCTGCCAGCCGCTCGCTGGGTGCTGGCAACAGGCGCATTATCCTCCGCCACCTGGTGCCCAACTCGCTGGCGCCGATCATCGTTTCGGCGACACTGGGCTTTGGCACGGTGATCATTTCCGAGTCGGCCCTGTCGTTCCTGGGATTCGGGATCATGCCGCCGGTGCCCACCTGGGGTAATATGCTCAACGAGGCACGCAACTCGCCGCTGCAGTATCTGTTCACGCAGGCGCTGTCACCCGGACTGTGCATCTTTTTCACCGTGCTGGCGATCAACTTTATCGGCGATGGCCTGCGCGACGCGCTGGACCCGCGCCTCAAGACCTGACAGAGGGGAACGATCCCGTGGAGAAGGGCGAGATGTCTCACGGTACGAGCAAGGCACAGAGCGTAAATACGGTGCGCCCCAGCGCCAATCCGAGCGCCGACTATGCCCGAGCGCACGGGCCGATGTGGCCCAAGGCCCGCACGGGGCGACCAAGCCGCCGCCCGTCAGCACCCGAGACGGAGGCGCCCCCGGTCCTACCGGGCGACCGCACGCGACCGCTCAAGATGCTGGCGCTGGTGGGTGGATTCATTCTGCTGGTGCTGTACGGCACCCTTGCTTTCACCTCGGGGGACGTGCTATGGTTCGTCAAGCGGTTCGATAGCAAGCCGGCGCACATCGTCGTCTATCACGGCAGCGGCACGCGGACCGAGTTGTCGCCCGGCGACCCGGGGTTTGAGACGCTAGCCCAGGCTATCAAGAGCTGCATCTCGCAGGGGCTGGAGCGCCCGTCGGGCATCGGCTTTTCGGACGCTTCGCTGCTCGACGCCTACACCCGTTACGTCACCGTCGAGGCCTATTTCGAAAGGCCGGTCAAGCTGCATGCTTGGTTCGACACCGAGGAGCCGACGCGCATGCTCTTCCCGATCACGGGACGCCACTCGGATCTCTCAATTGTCATGCTGGGCATTGGGGGTAAGTACCTTGCCAGCCCGCCTGTGCTCAAGACGATGGAGCCGCTCCGCCAGGCCCTGCGCGACCTGGGGTACTATTAGGTGCGGGCCCTCAACCCTAGCCCCTCTCCCCCGGGAGAGGAGGACCAGAGTACATGCAGGCATGCCGGTGAAGACGGACCGCCGCGACGTCTCTACGAGGGAAACCATCTGTGGGGCCTGCACAGGTGAACGCGAAAAAACTGCCAACCAGGGAGAACCAACCGATGAATGGAACCAGCAAGAGCAACGGCAACGGGGATAACCGAGACAAGATCCTGGACGTGCGCGACCTCAAGACCTACTTTTACACCGAGGATGGCGTGGTCAAGGCTGTGGATGGGGTGGATCTGCACGTCCGGCGCGGCGAGGTGCTGGGCCTGGTCGGCGAATCGGGCTGCGGCAAGAGCGTCACCTCCTTCTCCATCCTGCGCCTGGTGGGCATCCCCGGCAGGATCGTCGACGGAGCGATCCTTTTTGAGGGCGAGGACCTGCTCAAGCTCCCGGATGCGGGCATGCGAACCATCCGCGGTAACCGCATCTCGATGATCTTTCAGCAGCCCACGTCGTGCCTCAATCCCGTCTTCAAAGTGGGTGCCCAGATCGCCGAGGTGCTGGACGTCCACCAGCAGTTCAGCAAGGAGGAGAACCGCCAGCGCGTTGTGGAGCTGCTGCAAACAGTCGGCATTCCCGAACCGGACAAGCGGGTCAACTGCTATCCCCACGAGCTTTCCGGCGGCATGGCCCAGCGGGTGATGATCGCCATGGCGCTCGCCTGCACGCCCGAGCTGCTGATCGCCGACGAGCCGACGACTGCCCTGGACGTGACGATCCAGGCCCAGGTGCTCGACCTGTTGATCACGCTGCGCCGGGAGATTGGCACCTCCATTATCCTGATCACCCACGACTTGGGCATTGTGGCCGAAACGTGCGAGCGGGTAGCGGTCATGTATGCCGGGCGCATCGTCGAGGAAGCGGACGTGGAGACGCTGTTCGCCAACCCGCTGCATCCTTACACGGCTGGCCTGATCGGCTCGGTGCCGGTCCTGGGCCAGATCAAGGACAGGTTGCAGGTGATTCCCGGGTCGGTGCCCAACCTGATCGACCTGCCCGGCGGCTGCAAGTTCGCGCCGCGCTGCCAGGCCCGCATCGAGCACAACCTTGAGGTGTGCACCCGCGAGGAGCCGCCTCTGCGGCCCGTCGAGGTGCGGCACCCGGTACGCTGCTGGCTCTATCAGTAGCGTAAGGAAAGAGACGAAGATGACACAGAACCAGAGCTCAACGAACGGCCAGCATTTGGTCGTGGTCAAGGACCTCAAAAAGCATTTTCCGGTGCGTAGCGGGGTGTTTCGCCGGGTCAGCGCCCAAGTGCGCGCCGTCGACGGTGTCAGTTTTGCCATCAAGCATGGCGAGTGCCTGGGCCTGGTGGGCGAGTCGGGCTGCGGCAAGACTACGGTGGGCCGCACCATGCTGCGCCTGATCGAGCCGACGGAAGGATCGGTCTGCTTTGAGGGCAAGGACGTGGCCGATGCCGACGCCAAGACGCTCAAGGCGCTGCGCAAGCAGATGCAGATCATCTTTCAGGACCCGTACTCGTCGTTGGACCCGCGCATCCCCATCGGCGAGAGCGTGGGCGAGGGCCTGCTGATCCACGGCATGGGCAACGCCAGGGAGCGCTACGCCGTCGTGCTCGAGATGTTGCAGCGCGTCGGCCTGGAAGAATATCACGCCCGGCGCTACCCCCACGAGTTCTCGGGCGGGCAGCGACAGCGGATCGGTATCGCCCGGGCTCTGTCGCTCAAGCCGAGGTTCATCGTGTGCGACGAGCCGGTCAGCGCCCTCGACGTGTCGATCCAGTCGCAGGTGCTCAACTTGCTGCGCGACCTGCAGCGCGAATTTGGCCTGACCTACCTGTTCATCGCCCACAATCTGAGCGTGGTGGAGCACATCAGCGACCGCGTCGCGGTGATGTACCTGGGCAAGATGGCCGAGCTTGCCACCCGCGAAGAGCTTTTTCGCAGCCCGCTGCACCCCTACACCCAGGCCCTCATGTCGGCCATCCCCATCCCCAATCCCACGCTAAAGCGGGAGCGGATCATTCTCAAGGGCGATGTGCCCAGCCCGTTGCACCCGCCCAGCGGCTGCCGGTTCCATACCCGCTGCCCCAAGGCGTTCGAGGCCTGCTCGGTTGAGGAGCCGTCGTTCCACGACGCGGGTGGAGGGCACTTTGTGGCGTGCCACCTGGTGAACGGTGTGCCGTAGGATACAGGCGTACGGTAGCGACTCCTGGCGGATCATGCGCTGTGGCTGCTATGTCGGGGCACCT
>JASFLR010000378.1:0-4376 GCA_050117995.1 Anaerolineae bacterium | reverse complement strand
GTCGAGTCGGGGTGCTCGATCCCCGCGCTGTCGCAGACCAGGGTCGACAGGTCTATGATGGGCAAGTCCCGGCCTGTCTTGTCGGCTGTTACGCGGAACTGGACCTCGCAGCACGGGCAGGCGGCAACCACAGCTTGCGCACCAGCATCCTCAGCCTCCTGCAAGCGCACGTCGCCGACCCGCTCTCCTACGTCGGGGTCAGCTACTAGGCTGAGCACCGAGCCGCAGCAGTGGGCCTCCTGGCGATTGTGCTCCATCTCGACGAACTTTATGCCCGGGATGGCTTGGATCAGCTTTCGTGGCGCTTCGTAGATCTTGCCCGCCCGGCCCATGTGGCAGGAGTCGTGCCAGGTGACGGTCATATTCACCTCGCGATCGAGCTGGAAGATGCCGGCGTCGATCTTATCAGCCAAGATCTCGCTGTAGTGCTTGGTCTCAAAATCAAACTCGATGCCCAGCTTCTCTGCCCACTCGGGATAGAAGGTGTGCCAAACCAGCCAGCAGGCAGGGCACGAGGTGACTACGGTTTTCACCCCCCGGGCCTTCATGGCTGCGACGTTATGGCGGAGGATCTGTTCCCAGGTGTCCCACAGCCCGGCGACCAGCATCGGAATGCCGCAACAGGCCTCGTCCTCGCCCAGGTAGGTGAACTCGACGCCTGACTTGTGCAGGAGACAGGCTGTGGCCTGGGCGATGTCGTGTTCCACATAGGATGCGGTGCACCCTGGAAAGTAGGCGACCTCAGCCTGCTTGGGAAGCTCACCCAGAACCTCCGGCGGCATCCACTTGGGCCGGTCGATACGATAGGCGGCCCAGATGTTGTTCTCCTTGAGCATCGACTGGCGCATGATCTCAAAGGGTGGGAAGGTCATACGGCCCTCATCGTGGATCAGTTGGCCACGCAGCTTCAGCCAGCTTGGCTCAATGGGCAGATCCTCGCAGCAGCGGACGTTGCACAGCTCGCACGTCGTGCAGGCCAGGATGGTGTCCACCATCTTCTGATTCCAGTCAGCCTTGCCCTCCATGAACAACCGCAGGAAGTACCATTTGCCGCGCGGCGTCTGGCTTTCCCAACCCCGGCCGTAGTATTGGTCGCACTCGTCCACGCAGTAGCCACACTGGGTGCAGGCATATGCGTACCAGGCTACGTCGTCGGGGATGCCCCTCCGGCCCGCGCCCTCGATCCGCTCGCCAACCGGCGACTTGGCCGCATTGCCAAACAGCCGTACCAGCGGCTCAAATGCCCCGGCTACGGTCATCAACGCTGATACCAATACCTTGCCATCGAAGACCTTGTCAGGGTTGAACAGACCCCGGGGATCCACCTGTGCCTTGAATTCCCGCAGGCGGCTCAATCGCGCGCTGCCCAGAACACGCTCCGCCTCGGTGGTGAAGTAGAGTCCCGTGGCGTAGGCCCTGCCACCGTTCTGCTTGGCTGCCCCTAGCACGGTAAGCGCCAGGGCAAAGGCAAAGTTGAAGGTGAATTTGCGCTCGTCGTGCAGGATAAAGCCGAGGAGCGTTACGTCCTCAGCCTCACCGCTGGACGGGTGGGTGGTGACCATGCCCTCCATCAGCATGTGCAGTTGCACGCGCGTTTCGATAGCGGCCAGCGCTTCATCCAGGTTGGATAGCGGGACGACCACCTCACTGGGAGCGGTGCTCGGCCCCAGTCGCTTGCCGTGCATCAGGTTGAAGCGGTTCTCCCATTCATGTGCCACCAGTTCGTGGTCCATCGCTTCGCCACCGGCCTCGCGGATAATCTCCGCCAGCCCGGCATCCACGACCGCGCGCCGCGACTCAGGGGCAACGAAAACGGCTGTGTAGCTGACGGGCATTGCGGGCCGGTGATTCTCCAAAGGATGGCCGTGCTCCAGGTGTGGGGGAAGGTTGTTGCGGATCTCAGCCATAGTTGGGTTGGTAAAGCTAATCGACCACAGCGGCAGTTTGTGTTCCCGGATGGCCTTTAGCATGCGGGCCAGGTCGGCAGCTGTCTCGAAACTGGCGCCCCACAGCACTTCTGGCTCGTGTGGGCGCAACCGTATCGTTACCTCTATGATCAGTCCGGTTATGCCCTCGGCGTCGCTGATAAGATCCAGATCCTCGCCACTGAACTCGCGGACGTCGCCGTTGGGAAGCACGACGCGACAGGCCACTACATTCTCACGGAAGGTGCCATATTCATAAGCGCCAAAGCCAACGCCGCCCTGGGCGAGCCAGCCTCCTACCGTGGAGGATGGTGCGCTGGAAGGATAGGTGCGCAGAGCTAGCCCCTGCTTGTTGAGTTCTGTCTCGAGCTTTTCCCAGACGACGCCTGGCTGCACTGTGGCCGTCATCGCCTCCGCATCTACATCCAAGATCTCTACCATCCAGCCAAAGTCAATGACCAGGCCACCGCGGGTGGGCAGGACGCCGCCATAGCCGGATGTGGACTTGCCCCTGGGCACCACGGGGACGCTGTGGGTGCGGGCGAAAGCGACTAGCTGTACCACCTGCTCCTTGGTCAGCGGCTGTACCACTGCCGCAGGCAGTGTATTGCCCACCAGTGGTTTGACCAGGCTTGGCAGAGAGCCGACGTCGTGACCGTAGAAGATCCGCTCCAGCGGGTCGAATGTCACGCGCGGGCCAAAGGTGTCGCGGAGCTCTTGCTGCAATGGTTCTGGCAGTTTTCTCATCTCTTGTACTCCGATCTACAGAATGATGTTCATTCCTGGATGGCTATCTGGCTCAGCCCTTGGTGATCTCTGCTATGCGTCGCAGGCGGGCTAGCAAATTGAAACGTTCCTCACCGATCTCCGAAAATGTGGTGGTGACCCGGTGCAACAGGTGAGGCACCTTCTGCTGGCGGGTTTCATCCAGAACGGGCACGCAGGCGAGGGCTCTGTGCAGTTCCTGCTGGTTGATGCCGGTGGCCGAGGCCAGATCGGCCAGTCGGGCCTGCCACTCGCTCCCCTCAGGTGGTGAGTCCAGGAACTGTCCCGCATGGGTTGCCGCGACAAATCTGCCCTGGATCTCGATCCGGCCCCAGACATAGCACAGTCCGGCATGACAGGTCGTCAGGCGTGGCGTGTCGCCTGTCTCTGCTGCCGCTGCCTGCCATGAGCCCACGCAGCGCTGTCGACCGGCCTCGGTGCTCAAGATCCGAGTACAGAATGCACAGGAATGGGCAACGGGTGTCAGGGGCGTACCGTCCACTGCCGTCGTAACCGCGCCAATGCCCAACGCTTCGGCAAAGACATCCTGTATGGCACGTATGCAGGAGATTGGCAGCGTCGCGGTCGAGGGGTGTTGGCTGTCGGCGCCTTCGGGTGGTTGGGGGGCACTCAGAGTCGCGCGTTGCTCTTGCAGCCAGTGCTCAATGCCTTGGCGCGAAAAGCGCCATTGCCCCCCGACCTTGAACCCCTGGAGACGTCCGTCTTGGAGCATCCTATAGATCGTGATGCGGTCCACCTGGAGCAGTTCCTGCAGCTGCTTGGTAGTCAGAAGCGTATCCATGTCGCTCATGGGCCGCACGTTACCATTAAACGGGACACCCGTCAAATTTGCGGGACAATCTCGCGGGAAACTATGTCTTGCCCTAACATGTTCTATCAACCCGGCGATTCGCTTTCTGCTTGTGCTCGATGACAAAAATCTGTGACTTGGGTCCTATGGACAAAGCAGACGTTTTCTGTTATAATCTTATCATCCTTAATGTGCACATGCGTCTTGCCACCTGCAAACAAGGCGGAGAGAAGTAGCAATGGACAAAATACCCCCCCGGAAGGCGATCTTGTATATCGAGGACGACCCGGCGAACCGGATCTTGGTCAGGCGGGTATTGGAGGCAGAAGGCTATCGGGTGCTGGAGGCTGAAAATGGACTCCAGGGGCTCGAGATCGCCCAGTCGGAGCAACTTGGCGCGATCCTGGTAGACATTCACATGCCGGATATGGATGGGTTCGAAGTCATGACGCGACTCAGGTCCATGCCTATGACTGCTTCGGTACCGGTCATTGCCTTGACTGCAATGGTCATGAAGGGGGATCGGGAGCGGACGCTGGAGGCCGGGTGCTCTGGCTACATTGAGAAGCCCATTGATGTGGATCTGCTGCCCGCTCAGGTGGCTTCGGTCCTGCAATAGTGGGGTTGCTCTTGTTGGTTAAGCAGCAGGATATCGTGAGAAGGACAGAGGCTAGGCGACGCCATGGGGCTTGATGTACAGGATATCTGCGTGCTCATTGTTGAGGACAACGTGCGCAACTATGCGTTGCTGGCGCGACTGTTGTCCTTCATGGGTGTGAAAAGGACGGAGTGGCGACGATCGGGGTGGCAGGTACCCGAGTTCGCGCAAGACGCGATGCCCCAGGTCGATCTGATTCTCCTGGATATTCATCTTC
>JASFLR010000377.1:0-4381 GCA_050117995.1 Anaerolineae bacterium | reverse complement strand
CTGGAGCGGGTACGGTCGTTGATGCTGGACGATTTCCAGCCGGGCAGCGATCCCGGGCTGTGTATCGCCCGCGTGGTGCCCGCTGCGGTGAGCGATTTTGGGCGGCGCGTGCAGCGCGAGCTGGTGTCGCAGGCCGAGGCACGGGCGCTGGCTGCCGAGTACGGGCTGTGGCTGCAAGGGCTGGGCGGCGACGAGGATGGCGTCATCGGCGCGCTGGCGGCGGTGGGACTGGCGGCTACGGGCGAGGATGGACGCTACGTGCTGGTGGGCCGCTCGCGCGAGCTGGCCGGGTTGCAACCGGTGTCGGCGCTGCTGGCAGCAGGCATCGTCGCCGTGCGGACACTGGATGGGCAGCCGGTGAATGAGGGGCTGGTCTACACCGACAAGCTGCGCCCTGCGCGCCGTGGGGGCCTGCCCATCGCTGTCGTGGAGCCGGCGGGCGACCACTGGATGCCCTTGAAGTTGGATTAGAGGGATGAGCACTACAGTGCGCGCTGAGGGGGTGGCTTACCGCTACCCGCAGCACAACCACGGGCTGGCGCCGCTGTCACTCAGCGTCGAGCCGGGCGAGCGGCTGCTGGTCGCCGGGCCCTCTGGCTGCGGCAAGAGCACGCTGGCGCGTTGCCTCACCGGGCTCATCCCGCATCTCTACCACGGCACCTTGGAGGGGGAGGTGTGGCTGGGCGACCGGCGCACGACCCACACGCCCCTGTGGCAGTTGGCAGAGCGCGCCGGGATCGTCTTTCAGAACCCGGCAGCCCAGATGCTGGCCCACTCGGTGGAGGAGGAGATCGTCTTTGGGCTGGAGAATTTGGGCCTGCCCCGCGGGGCCATTGCTGCGCGGGTGGAGGCGACGCTGGCACGTTTTGGGCTCGAGTCGATGCGCGATCGCTCGCCGCAGACCCTTTCCGGCGGAGAGCAGCAGAAACTGGCCCTGGCAGCCGTGATCGCCCGGCAGCCGCCGGTCCTGGTGCTGGACGAACCGCTGTCGATGCTCGACAGCACTGCGGCCGATGAGTTGGTCGCGCACCTGGCCCACCTGGCCGGCGGGGGCACCACGGTCGTGGCCTGCGAGCATCGCGAGGAGTACCTGCATGGGGTTCCGGGGTTGCGCACGATGCGGCTGGAAGGGACGGCGCCTGAGGAAGCGGATATCCCAAAGTTGCACACCCGCACCGCCGGGCCGCAAGTTCAGCGGCTGGAGGTGGAGCGCCTATCCGTTTCGCTGGGCGGCGGGCCTATTTTGCGCGAGCTGAGTCTCTCGCTGGACGCGGGGCAGGTGGTGGCTATCGTGGGCCGCAACGGCGTGGGCAAGACGACGCTGTTGCGAGCGCTGGCTGGTTTGCAGAAGCACGACGGGGTGGTACGGATGAACGGACCACGTCCCGATCTGGGGCTGGTCTTCCAGAACGCCGACCTGCAGCTCTTTAACGCCACCGTCCGCGACGAGATTCTGTTCCGCGTGCCCGAGCCCGACATGGCGCTGTACGAGTGGCTGCTGGCGGCGCTGGGCCTGGCGCGCTACGAGGAGGTGCCGCCTCTGCTGCTGAGCGAGGGCGAGAAGAAGCGGGTGGCCCTGGCGACGGTGCTGGTGCGCCAGCCGCGCCACGGCGTCCTGCTGGACGAGCCGTCGCTGGGGCAGGACACGGCCCACAAGGCGATGCTGATCCGGCTGGCCCGGGCTCTGGCGGATGCCGGCCAACTGGTGATCCTGACCACCCACGACCTGCCGCTGGCGGCGCAGGCCGACCGGCTGGCGCTGATGAGCTCCGAGGGTTTCGTGACCGAGGGTCCGCCCGCAGAGGTGCTGGGCGATGATGCGGCGTGGGCGCACGTCGGCCTGTCGGTGCCCGAGTGGGTGCGCGTACCGGAGGCGCAGTCGTGATCCGGCTGGGCACGGCAGGCAGGGCGCGCAACCTGGCGCTGGTGGAGCATTCGCCCCTGCGCCGGGTAGATCCGCGCACCAAGCTGGCGCTGAGCCTGTGCGCCTCGCTGGCGGTGATGCTCTCGCTGGAAAAGCTGGCGATCTTTATGGTGCTGTACGTACTGCTCCTGCTCTGGGCAAGGCTGCTGCCCGAGGCTGCGCGCCAGGTGTGGCGGCTCAAGTGGGTGCTCATCGTGCTCTTTGCCGTGGACTGGATCTTTGTGAGCCTCGACCTGGCCGTGATTATCACACTGCGCCTCATCCTGCTGGCCGGGGCCTTTGCCCTCTTTTTCGCCACCACAACGCCCAGCGAGCTGCGCCTGGCGCTGGAGTGGCTGCGCGTGCCCTATCGCTATGCCTTTAGCATCGGTCTCGCCTTTCAGAGCGTGGGCATGCTCGACGACGAGTGGCGCGCCATCCGCGAGGCGCAGCGGGCACGCGGGGCCTGGTCGCAACCCACCGGCTGGCGCGACGTGACTGCGCGTGTGCGCGACCTGGTATCGCTTGCCGTGCCGGCGGTGGTACTGACCACCAAGCGCGCCTGGGCGATGACCGAGGCTGCCTACGCCCGGGGATTCGACTCTCCGAAGCGGCGGTCCTTTCGCACGCTGGCATTGGGCTGGCTCGATTGGCTGCTGCTGGCGGGCACGCTGTCGGTGGCTGCATTTTTGATCTTTTGGGGGTGATCGTGTCTCAACGAACGCGTATTCTGATAGCTGTTGGCATACTGATCGTGCTTGTCGTCGTCGTATTGGGCGTGGAGGCCGTGCGCCGCGCGAATTCCGAGCCGGAGCTGGCGCCGGGCAGCATCCCTATCTATCTCGACGGCAAACTGGTAGGTGGATTCGTCCCCGACGACCTGGAGGTATTGGACCAGGTCAGCTTTGTGGACGATGAGGAGGGCAAGACCCAGGAGGGCTGGATGCTGCGCGATGTGCTGCTGCTCCACGTGAAGGAGAGCAAGCTCGAGCCTGAGACTCTCATCGTTGTCAGCAGCAGCAGCCGGGACAAGCTCGCGCGGCTCACCTGGGCCGAGGTGGACGACCCGGCCAATTGCGTGATGTTCGACCTGTCGGGCCGGGGCACCCTCAAGCTGGTGTCGGTCCTTGAGCGGCTCGACATCCGAGACGAGTGGGTGCAGGACGTGGACAAGATCGTGGTGATCCAGAATGGGTCGTGAATCCTTTCCCGTACCGGAGCCAGCGGTGAAGGAGCGCTACTTTTCCACCTTCCAGCTGATCCTGCTGGCCCTCTTTGCGGCCCTGATCGTCGTGGCCAAGATCGCGCTGCGGCTGCCGCTGCAGCTTTCGGGCCATTCGGGCGTCTTTTGGATGGCTATCGTCATCGTTACCGCCGGGGTGGTGACCAAGGTGGGCGCTGCCAGCCTGGTGGGACTCACCTCGGGCATCATTGCCGCCTTTTTGGGGCTGGGCGACTTTGGCGCGCTGAACACCTTTCTCTCCTATACCATGGTAGGGGTGGGCACCGACCTGGCCCTGCTACTCCTGGGCCGCAACCCGGAGAACCTGGTCGTGGCCGTGATCGCCGCGGTGATCGGGCACTTTTGCAAGTTCCTGGTCAAGTGGGGCCTGGGCGTGGTGACTGGCGCACCGGTGGGCTTTGTGGCGCTGGGACTGGCAAAGGCTATGGTCGGGTACGTGGTCTTTGGGGCGCTGGGCGGGCTGCTGGGCGGGCTCACGCTGGTCGCGCTGCGGCGCGCTGGCTTCTTTAGCTACATGGCGGAGAAGAGATAGGAGATGGAGACCACGCAAGGCACTGTCGATTCGGACACGGTTGTCGGGCTGATACAGCGTCTGGCTGACCTATTGCGGGCCAACTATGTCTACCCCCAAGTTGCCGGGGAAATCTGCACACGCCTCCAGCAGCATCTGGACGAAGGCGCGTACGCGGGCATCACCGAGGGCGAGTTTCTGGCCTACGCGCTGACCCATCACATGCAGGAGGCGTGCGGCGATGAGCACCTGTGGGTACGTTGGGCTCCCGAGCAGCTGCCGGACCACGAAGGCCAGTTGCGGCACATCGAGGAGTGGGAGGCTGAGCGGCGGCTTGAGGCTGAGCTGGATAACTATGGCCTGCACAGGGCAGAGAGGCTGCCCGGAGATGTCGGCTACCTGGACATCCGGTTTTTAACCCGGCCGGCCTGGGGAGGCTATACAGCGGCAAGCGCCATGGGCTTTGTGTCGAACACGCGCGCGCTGATCATCGACCTGCGCAGTTGTACGGGAGGATATCCGGACATGGTTGTGCTCATGCTCAGCTACCTCTTTGGCGAGGAGCCCGTCCACCTCAGCAGCATCTACTGGCGCGACGAGGACGCTATCCAGCAGTACTGGACGATGCCCTACGTGCCTGGCCAGCGCTTTGGCGACAAGCCGGTGTACGTGCTTACCAGTCGAGACACCTTTTCGGGCGGGGAGGCGTTCGCCCACCATCTGC
>JASFLR010000376.1:0-4386 GCA_050117995.1 Anaerolineae bacterium | reverse complement strand
GTTGTTGCGTAGAAACGCGCGTTCATCTAGCCAGTGCCTCGCTGTGAGGAGAGCTTGGCGATGCGTATTCTGATCACGGGTGGGGCCGGTTTCATAGGTTCGCACCTCTGCGATTACCTGCTTGACCATGGGCATGAGGTTATTGCGATGGATAACCTCAGCACGGGATCCACCGACAACATCGCACACCTGGCAGGGTGCGATGGTTTCAGCTTTATCAAGCACAATGTGACCAACTATATCTACGTTTCAGGTGAACTTGATGCTGTGGTGCATCTGGCTTCGCTGCCGAGCCCCGTGGACTACTTGAATCTGCCTATCCAGACGCTCAAGGTGGGAGCTCTGGGCACGCACAAGGCATTAGGTCTGGCAAAAGCCAAAGGTGCTCGATTCCTGTTGGCTTCGACCTCGGAAGTATACGGAGATCCGCTGGTCCATCCCCAGCCGGAGGACTATTGGGGAAATGTGAATCCGGTGGGTCCACGCGGGGTGTACGATGAGTCCAAGCGTTTCGCAGAGGCCCTCGCCATGGCCTACCACCGCTATCACAGCGTGGAGACGCGAATAGCGCGGATCTTTAATACCTATGGGCCGCGTATGCGCATAGATGACGGCCGTGTCGTGCCGAATTTCGTGCGCCAGGCATTGCAGGGTGAGCCGCTAACGGTATATGACGAAGGAAAGCGGACGCGCAGCTTTTGCTATGTTTCTGACCTTGTAGAAGGAATGGTTCTCTTGCTGATGTCGGGCGAAGTGGAACCTGTCAACCTGGGCAATCCTGAGGAGATGACGATTCTGGAGTTTGCACACAAGGTGCTTGCCGTGACTGGCAGCAAGTCGGAGGTTGTGTTCGTACATCCGGATGACGAGCGAACACAAGATGATCCCATGGTGCGGCAGCCCGATATCAGCCGGGCGCGAGAGGCACTTGATTGGGAGCCGGCTATATCGCTGGAGGAAGGACTGACACGAACCGTTGAGTGGTTCAAAGATCGCTTGGACAGCTAGCTGGCCGAACTTGTGGGGCTTTGCAGCCCTCGTCATTGCTGCGGGGCTGACAATAGGCATCGCGTTGCTGCCTCTGACATGGGCAGTGATACTCGTATCGGGTGTTGCTGTGGTGCTGGCAACACTGGTGCGGCCTCAAGTGGGCGTGCTACTGGTCGTGCTGGCGATACCCTTTGGTTCGATATGGCAGATGAGGCTTGGTGCTATGAATGTAGGTGGCACCGAGTTCTTGGTCGCGCTGGTGGCTGCTGCGTGGCTCACGCGCATGATCGCAGTGCGCGAGACAGCGGTCAAATGGCCGCCGCTGACGCTGCCCCTTGTTCTATTCCTCCTCGTCCTATGCCTGTCTTCGCTAGAGAGCATATCACTTCAGCACAGCATTAAGGAGCTAGTCAAATGGGGGGAGGTGCTGGCGCTATACACGCTGGTGTCCAACGAGGTGATTGGGCGATGGAGAGGGGTCCTGGTATTTGCCCTCTTTGGCGTAGGGGCGCTCGCAGCCCTTCAGGGGATCTACCAGTTCCTGTTTCAGATAGGGCCCGAGGAATTTGTTCTGTTCGGCCGTTTTATGCGCGCATACGGTACCTTCGAGCAGCCAAATCCATACGGCGGCTATCTAGGCCTAACGCTGCCCTTGGCTGCCGGGCTGGTCCTTGCCTGGGTTGTGCCAATGGGCCGACGGATCTCGACAAAGTGGCTGGTCTGGGCCGGTGGAACTGGAGCACTGATGGCTCTCGCGCTGGTGATGTCCTGGTCGAGGGGGGCATGGTTGGGTATTGGCGCAGCCCTGGGTGTGATGATCATCGCGGTTCTCGCACGGAGCGGGCGTGCAGCGGTGCTGTCTATGGTGTTTGCCGTATTGCTTGTCTATATGCTCCTGGCAGGCGGCATATCGGTGCTCCCACAGTCGCTAGTTCAGCGCTTTGCTGATTTTGTCCCCTATCTCGGGGTTACCGATGTGCGCGGCGTCGAGGTCACTGATGCCAATTTCGCCGTGCTCGAGCGGATGGCCCATTGGCAGGCTGCTCTTGGAATGTGGGCGGACCATCCCTGGCTGGGCATCGGCATTGGGAACTATGAGGTTGCCTATGCCGAGTACGCGTTGCCACAGTGGAGCCTGCCACTGGGTCATGCACATAACTACTATCTGAATATCGGGGCGGAAGCCGGACTCATTGGCCTGTTGGCCTATCTGGTTCTGTGGGGTGCAGCGTTCTTCCTGTGCTGGAGCAGGGTACGGCAGGGACGGCACTGGAGCTGGGGAGTGGCTCTTGGAGCTCTGGGTGTAGTAGTTCATTTGAGCGTCCACAACTTCTTTGACAATCTCTTTGTGCATGCCATGTACCTGCAGGTCGCAATTATCCTTGGACTGATCTCTGCTGAGTCAAGAGGTACAGAGCAGCCTCTAAAGCAGAGTATCGGTCTGTTTGGAGGTTCGGTTTGATTCGAGTGATCACAGCCGTAACTGGGCATCCCACGTTTGGGCGCTTTTCAGGTTGGATGGCGGGCCTGCCGCTAGTGGGACGGCCCTGGAAGAGCCTTGTGGACAATCCCAAGAGGATAGAACGGTTTGTTAAATTCGCCATTGTGGGCACCATCGGCGCCATGGTCGATTTTACCGTGCTGAACATCCTGAAGCTCGTATTTGAGGCGGTCGGGTTTGCGGAGGGATGGGATATGGCCATGAGCACACGGCAGATCCAATTGACAGTGGCCAACATCTTTTCGTTTAGCGCCGCTGTGCTGAGCAACTTCACATGGAATCGACTGTGGACCTTTCCAGAGTCTCGCGAGCGTCACCTGGGTACGCAGCTGCTCCAGTTCACCATTGTCAATATTGCTGGTCTGTTGATAAACACCGCGATATTGGTTGGATTGGATCAGTACGTGCTGCAGCATATCCTACCTACGCGCCTCAGCTACAATGTGGCCAAGGCTGTTGCCATATGTGTTGTGCTTTTCTGGAATTTTGGGATAAACCTGATATGGACCTATCGCGGCATCGATTAGCGACATGTGGCGTGGCGCGGAATAGGTGTGCAGACTGACAGTAGATGCATATAGGGATTGACTATACGGCTGCCGTTCGCCAGCGGGCCGGCATAGGGCGCTATACACGGAACCTCATACGAGCGGTCGCAGAGGAGGATGCTGAGAACCGCTACACATTGTTTGTGGCGGGCGGCTGGGGGCAGGGCGATGGGTTGGGAGACTGGCCGGGCAACTTTCGCGTTCGCGCGGTACCATTTTCTGATAGGCTGCTCAATATCCTTTGGCAGCGGCTGCGCATCCCGCTTCCCATCCAGCTGGTCACTGGTCGACTCGATCTGTTCCACTCACCGGACTTTGTGCTACCTTTCGTAGGCCGCACACCTGCGCTGCTCACAGTCCATGACCTCTCATTCCTGCGAGTTCCACAGTACTTTGTACCAGGATTCAGGGATTACTTGGAGAGAGCTGTGTCCAGAGGTGTGAGCAGCGCACAACACATACTTGCTGACTCGAAGAGCACGCTCAGCGATCTGGTGGAGCTCATGGGGGTGCCCAGGGACAAGATAAGCGTAGTTTATCCTGGCGTGGAGCGCCGCTTCAGTCGCATTGAGGATGCTCAAATCCTGGCCCGTGTGTCTGACCGCTACTCTCTGCCAGAGCGGTTTGTCCTTGGGCTGAGCACGCTTCAACCCCGCAAGAACTTTGAGGGGTTGATCGAGGCGTTCCGGATCTTACTTGTTGGGGCGAGTGAGCGACAGGAGGTTGCTGACCTGCACTTGGTGATCTGCGGCGGCCTGGGCTGGATGTGGGAGGAACTCGAGGGAAGAGTAGCGCAGCACGGACTGGGTGATCGGATACATTTTGCCGGTTTCGTGCACGATCAGGATCTTCCAGCACTCTACAGCTTGGCCAGTGTGTTTGCCTTCCCATCGTGGTATGAGGGATTTGGGCTTCCGGTGTTGGAGGCGATGGCTTGCGGAACAGCAGTGGTGGCTGCGAACAACTCCTCACTGCCGGAGGTTGTTGGGGAGGGCGGGTTGATGGTAGATGCTGCCAATCCTGAAGAGCTCGCAGCGGCGATCCAGAGGATACTCGTGGACCGGAATTTGCGAGAGGATTTGACAGCTGCCGGGAAGGCTCATGCGGCACGATACACCTGGCACCAAGCTGCGGCTTCCTTGCTCGGCATATACAAGAGCTTCGAATCGCGATCCCAGACGAGGCAGTAGGCCAGGGGCTCCCTTCGGGATTCATGCCGTGTGAGTGTAGAGCGCCGCAGAGATGTTGGAAGGGCCACGGCAGCAACACTATGCGCGCTTCGCATAACAATAGCGGGATGGCGCTAGACTCTTGGTTTCCTAGTAAGGTGAACTAGGCTATGCGAAA
>JASFLR010000375.1:0-4397 GCA_050117995.1 Anaerolineae bacterium | reverse complement strand
GAGCGCATGCTTGACGACTACTTGCACGATCAAGTCAGCCAGCGCGATCGTGACCGGCTGGAGAAGCATCTGGCGGGCTGCAGCAAGTGCGCAAGAGAGTTGCGCAGGCGGCCCGCGCTTGAGCGCCGGATGCGCCGGGCTCTGGCGGCGTCGGTTCAGCCCCTGTACGTTTCGGCCGATGTGAGCAGCAGCATCGTGCGGGCGTCCGAGGAGAGCTTGATGCGAGCGGACCGCGCACGCCGGACGCTGCGTACTGCCCGGGCGATCGCTGGGGCGCTGGCTGTCCTGCTGGTGACGATTGGGCTACTGGCTCTGTTGGGGCGCATCCCGGTGTCATCGAGCCTGAAGCCGGTGTCGTTGTTGCCGGCAAAGAGGCTACCGCCTGCTGGATCTGAGCTTGAGGCTGGCTCCGGACAGCATCGGCTACTGCCGTTGATGGAAACGCCGACGCTGTCGCAGATGGAGGCCAATTTGCTGATCGAGCCACACGAGATGCACGCCCGCGAGCCCTTTACGATGACGGTCTACGTGCAGAGCGACATGCCGGAGCCACTGGATGCCATCGACCTTGACCTGGATATCAACGGACCTGCAGGCCACTATCGCTTTGAGCTTTCGTTCGGTGGCCCCCTTCCGGCTGAAGGGACTTCGGTCTTTCGCGTCACGCCCGATCTGCTGGCTAGGCCTTCTGAGGAGCGGTACCTCATGTCTCCGACGGAGATCTTTGCCGTGCCGGGCACGTACACCATACGCGCGACCCTGTTGTATCCCGTCGCTGCCTCCGAGTAGCTGGATGGCAGCAGTTCGCCCCGCAATAACGTAGCCTAGACGAATGTCAAATTTCCTGGCAGAAGCTAAATCCCCTCGCTCATCCATGCACTGGACCTTGCTGTTGCTCGCCCTTGCCGTGCTGATGTTGGCTGGCTGCGGGCCGCTAGGGCGGGATGTCCAGGAGACTCCAACTGCCAGACCGTTGGGTGAGATCAGCGTTCCGCTGCCGACCTATGCTCCACTGCCCGAGCCGCCGGAGGTCGATCTTTCGCTTTCTGAAGACGACATCTCTGTCGATCCTCTCCCGCTGCGGGCCGGGTTCCCATTCACCGTAACGGCCCTCGTGCAGAACAATTGGCCCGTTCCCGCCGAGGAGATTCCGGTCATGGTCTATATCTCGGCCAATCAGGAGGAGATTGGGTTCACGTCGTATAGCCGGCTGCTCACCGTGACGGTGCCTGCCAGCCAATCGCTGGAGGTGGATCTGCCCATAGATTGGAACTTTTCTGGAGGGGAGCACCAGCTATGGATCCAGGTCAATCGCCTGCCGGATGCGTGGCAGGATAGGGTGGCGACCCTGCCTGAGAAGAACACCCGGGACAATATCGCCCTCGTCGATCTGATGATCGATCCCTTTGATGCCTACAGCAGCGATCTGTGTTCTGGTCGTGTAGACGTAGAGATTGGGCCAGAGGATATCCTGCCCGAACCGGACCAGCAGCGCGTTTGGGTGCGCGTCCACAACGTGGGCAACCGCGCCGTATACAATCTGCCCGTGACCGTGACCAGCGCACAGTCATCGGGGATCGCCTACACGCCTGCGATCCCACCGTGCGGGGGCACAGCGGGACTGTATGTCGCAGTAGATCAGCCGATAGAGGAAGGGGATTCCCTGACGGTGCAGGTGAACCCCAGGCAGTGGGCGGACGGGCTGCAGGAAGACGACTTTGCGAACAACCAGGTCTCGGTGACGGCTGGTCTGGCGCCCGGGCTGGAACCTCCGTCGGAGGTCGACCTGGAGGACTATGACTTTGGCATCAGCACCTCTGACATCGAAATTCCAGAGCCGTGGCACGTTCTGGTCACGGTCCATAACCTGGGCACGCGAGATGCAGCTATGGTGCCGATCAGTGTGGAGAACGAAGCGGGACGCAAGCTCACCGACGCCATCCCCCTGGTGCAGGGTGGGGGTAGTGGCATTGCAGCGATCCGCGTCGGCTACCTCTGGATCCCCGGGGGAACGCTAACATTCACCGTCAATCCAATAGATGCAGCGGACGCACTGCCCGAGACGCGGCGGGACAATAATACCGCGAGCTTTACGCTGCCATAGCAGGCCAACTGGGCTGGTCCATCGCACCATGATGTCGCTCCGGTGTGTATTGTCATTTCCACGGCTTTTTGGTATACTTGGGGCACTCGCTCGACGAAGAGGGCGCTTTGAGAGTTGCCATCGTCCATGACTGGCTGAATCAAATAGGCGGGGCCGAGGGGGTGCTGGAAGTGCTGGTGGAGATGTTCCCCGGGGCGACCGTGTATACCTCCATGTACTGGCCCGAGGCGATGCCTGCTGCCTACAGCCAGTGGGATATCCGGACAACCTGGATGGACCGCCTTCCCGGCATCCACCGTCACCACCAGCCCTACCTGCTCTGCTACCCGATGACCTTTGGCAGGCTGGAGCTGGAAGGCTTTGATCTTGTGATCTCGAACAAGAGCGCCTTTTGCATGGGGGTGCGCACCGCGCCGGGGACCCACCACGTGTGCTACTGCCTGACGCCGACCCGGTTTGTGTGGGATTTCAATGCCTACGTCAGCCGGGAGCGGATCGGAGGCCTGGCGCGAAGCCTGGTATGGCCGCTGTTGGGCTGGTTTCAGCGGTGGGAGCGTGCCGCCGCTGACCGCGTCGATGCATTCGTCGCCATATCAAAGGCTGTCCGGGCGCGCATCCAGCGCTACTATGAGCGGGAGTCAGAGATCGTCTACCCGCCAGTTGACACGGATCGCTTTGCGCTCCTGACGGACGCCAGCCACAGCGACTACTTTCTCATCGTCTCGCGCTTGGTGCCGTATAAGCGCATTGATCTGGCTGTGCAGGCGTTCTCCGAGTTGGGGCTGCCGCTGTGGATCGCCGGGAGCGGCCGCGATCGTGCCAGTCTGGAGGCAATGGCCGGGCCGAGTGTCCGCTTTCTAGGGCGCGTGCCCGACGAGGATGTGGGCAAGCTGATGGCTCGTTGCCGGGCCTTTGTCTTCCCGGGTCTGGAGGACTTTGGCATTGCGCCGGTGCAGGCAATGGCTGCCGGCAGGCCGGTCATCGCCTTTGCTGGTGGGGGAGCCCTGGACTATGTGGTGGAAGGCGTCACCGGTGCCTTCTTTCACGAGCAGACAGCCGAAGCGCTGACCGATGTTGTGAGCCGCTTTGACGGGAATCGGTTCGAACCGCCGGCCATACGGGCTCACGCCGAGCAGTTCGACACACAGTTGTTCAAATCCAAACTGATGGCAGTTGTCCGTCGACAAATGGGGGAATGATGGAGCTACGGCAGTACTGGCGTATTGTCTGGCAGCGGTGGTGGCTGATCGTCGCTATGGTTGGCATCGTCCTGGTCGTCAGCTTGACTACGGCCCAGGAGCCGGAGCCAGTGTATGTAGCCACCATGCGCTTCGCGGTAGGCATCGAGGGTACCGAGCCAGTGAATGCTGCCTCTGGCGAGGGGCGGTCTGATGCCTGGTTGGCATCAGAGTATCTGGCTGACGACCTGAGCGAGGTCCTCAAGGGGGGTGACTTTGCGTCGCAGATCAGCGAGCGAGTCGGCTTTGAGGTGCCGGCAGGGACCATCTTTGCCAGCCGCGAGCATCGCATCATGACTGTCAGCGTGACCTGGCGAGATCAAGCTGAGGTGCAGTCGATTGCCGAGGCGGTTGGGGCGGCGGTTGAGGATGGTGGAGCCGAGTATTTCCCACAACTGGCTGGCGTCGAGGCAGAAGCGGTGCTCATCGATGGGCCGGGCATTGGCCAGGTGGGCCGCAGTCTGACTGACAAGCTGGATCTACCCATCCGGTTATTCGTGGCCCTGGTGGCTGGTGTGGGGTTGGCCTTCCTGTGGGAGTACCTGGATGACACGGTGCGGGACCGAACAGAGGTTGAGGCGCTTGGTGCGCCTGTGCTTGGCGAGATCCCTCGTTCCTCTTGGCTTCGGGAGAGGTTGGGGTTCTGGCGCAAGTAGACTGGCTGCAGCGCTGCCTGGCTGCGGCATAGCCTGCCTATGGCAGGATTGAGATCAGAGGGATTTGGGAGTTTGGCCGGTTTCGTGATACAATGCCCCGGCTTTGAAGTAAGGCTATTCGGAGGCAACTGTGGAATTTCGTGAGTACTGGAATATTGCAATCAAGCGCGGCTGGATCATCATCCTGGTGGCGGTTGTGGCTGCGGTGGTGGCGCTGGGTGTCAGCATGATCATGCCGGAGGTCTATCGGGCCACAATCCAACTTAGTGCCAATCCGGCGCGGGCTGACTGGGGCCTGAACCAGGCCACCCAGGGCCTGCTGCGGAACTATGTGCTGAACATCAAGTCGCACACGATGACCCAGGACGCCATCGATCGCGCCCAGTTAGACATGAGCAC
>JASFLR010000374.1:0-4398 GCA_050117995.1 Anaerolineae bacterium | reverse complement strand
CCGGGTGGTGCGCGGGGCTACAGTCCCTGTGTTGCTGGTCAGGTGCGTGGAAGACTGCAAGGACTAGCCGTGACGGAAGAACCCGGGGCAGGGATGGCAACGCCCGTGGAGGAAGGCGCTCCAGGCGAGAGTTCTGCGCGGCCGGGCCAGCCGCGTCTGGGTATGCCGGTTGGTCTGCTGCGCGTGCTGCTGTTTCTGGTCTGCTTGCTGCTGTTCCTGGTCGCTATCGAGTTGATCAAAAGCGGGTCCAATGGGGCAGCGGGCCTGATCGAGCGTTTGCTCGACATAAATAGCCCGGTCAATGCGCTGGGTTTTGGCTGGTTTGCCAGCTACCTGGTGATGAGCGGTTCGCCGGTGGCTGCCGTGAGCGTGGCCTTTTTGGCGACAGGCGCGATCGAGCGGGTGCCGGCCTTTGCCATGATCGTTGGGTCGCGGCTTGGTGCATCATTCATCGTGCTCTTTGTGGGCTTTATGTACGTGCTGCGCGGGCACGAGCGCCGGGCGGGATTGACCATGGGGCTGCTGGCGCTGGTGGTTACGGCCAGTATCTACCTGCCTGCCCTGGTGTTGGGCGGGCTCTTGCTGGAAACCGGGGTGCTCGATTTCGTCCGCCTGGGTCAGGGCGCAGTGCTCGGCTCGCTTCTGGAGCAAGCGACCGGCCCGGTGGTGGAGCTGCTTTCCGGCTTCCTGCCAGGTTGGGGCGTGATGCTGGTGGGACTGGGTGTGCTGTGGGTGAGCTTTTACCTGTTCGACCGTGTCCTGCCCGAATTGGACCTGCAGCAGAGCCGCTTCTCACAGGTGGCGCGTCTGGTCTACCGCCCGCTGCCGATGTTCCTGCTGGGGAGCGCGCTGACGTTTGTCACGCTTTCGGTATCGTTGTCGCTGAGCCTGCTGGTGCCCCTTTCGGCTCGCGGCTATATCCGGCGCGAGAATGCAATCCCCTATATCATGGGGGCCAATATCACGACGATCGTGGACACACTACTGGCCACGGTGGTATTGGGCAGCAGCGATGCCTTTGCGGTGGTGCTGGTGACGATGGTGAGCGTGGCGCTCGTAAGCCTGGCGGTGATGCTCCTGTTCTTCCGGCAGTACGAGCGCTGGCTGCTGCGCTTGGTGGAGTGGTCCACGGAGAGCAACCGGAACCTGGCGGTGTTCGTGTTCTCGATCTTGGTCCTCCCTGCGGTTCTTGTCTTTGTGTAGCAAGGAGTCATAGCGATGCGCATTCTGTTGTGTACGGGAGGGTCGCCGCATGGGCAGGGGGCGCTGCGGTTTGGCGCCTTGCTGGCACAGGGCTCGGCTGAGCCGGCCACGCTGCTGGGCGTGGCGGAGCGCACCGAGGACCGCGCTCAGGTTCAGGGCGCTCTGCGGGAGGGCGAGGGATGGCTGGCGGATGCCCCCACACCGCACGTGAAGGTGCGCGTGGGGCATGCTGCGGAGCAGATATTGGAGGAGGCGGCTTCGAGCGAGTACGACCTGGTGGTGGTGGGCACGCGGGGGAGGCATGGCATCACGCGCTTTTTGCTCGGGTCGACCGCCGAACGGATCGCGCGGGAGGCGAGCGCGCCGGTGCTGCTGGTGCAGAGAGCCGCCGACTCGCTGGAGCGGATCCTGGTCTGCACTGCGGGCGGCGAGCCAGGGCTTGCTGCAGTCAGGATGGGCGGCCGCGTGGCCCGGCTGGTGGGTGCACGGGTCACTGTCCTTCACGTCATGTCGCAGCTTCCAGGCAGTCCGGTGCCATCCCACTCTGGACCGCTGCAAGTGGTGCCCCAGACGCCCGCTCCGCAGGAAGCACCGGAGGCCCAGACTGAATGCCTTGAGGCCACTGCTACGGAGCTGATGGAGCGCGATACCCGGGAGGGCGCTCACCTGCGGGAGGCGCTGGACATTCTGGAGGGGATGAAGATCCCCGCTGTGGCTCGTGTGCGCCACGGCCTGGTCCTTGACGAGATCACCGACGAGATCCACGAGGGCGACCACGGCCTGATCGTGGTGGGTACAAAGCCGGCGGAGGGCTGGATGCGCTTTCTATTGAACGATGTCAGCCAGCAGATCATCGGCTGTACGGATAGGCCAGTGTTGGTGGTCAGAACAGGAATGGGCGATGGCAGCCGGGCAGACTGATCGCACCAGGAGGAGACAACTGTGACTGAATATGCAATCGAGACCCACGGCCTGTCGGTCTACTATGGCCGGCACCGGGGTATTCTGAACGTGGACCTGCGCGTGGAGCAGGGGGAGGTCTTTGGCTTCCTCGGACCGAACGGCGCCGGGAAGACGACTACGCAGCGGGTGCTGGTGGACATCATCCGGCCCACGGCGGGCGAGGCCCGGATCTTTGGCCTGGATTGCCAGAAGGAGGGCGTCGCGGTTCGGGAGCGGGTGGGCTACCTGCCCGGCGAGCTGGCCATGTACGAGGGCATGAGGACCCGGCGGTTCTTTCGCATGTACGCTTCACTGCAAAAGGGTAACAAGGACCCAGACTACTGGCAAACCCTGGCGGACCGGCTGGAGCTGGACACGAGCCGCCGGATCGGGCAGCTCTCGCGGGGGAACAAGCAGAAGGTGGGCGTAGTGACTGCGTTCATGGGCAAGCCGGACCTGCTCATACTGGACGAGCCGACCACCGGTCTCGACCCGCTGGTGCAGCAGACGGTGATGGAGCTCGTACGCGAGGCCAACGGGGCGGGGGCGACAGTCTTTTTCTCCTCGCACATCCTACCCGAGGTGCAGGCTGTATGCCACCGGGTGGGCATCATCCGCGAGGGGCAGTTGGTGGCTACCGAGCGGGTAGAAGACCTGATGACGCAGCATTTCAAGCGGCTGCGGCTGCGCTTTGCCAGCGAGCCGCCGGAAGATGCCTTTGCGGGCGAGGGCGTGACGGTGCTTGCACGGGACCTGCAGGGCATGACGCTGGAGATCCGCCAGGACCTGGATAGGGTGATGACGGAGGCCGCTTCCTACGGCATCACGGACATCGAGACGATCCACGTCTCCCTGGAGGAGATCTTTTTGGCTTACTATGGCAAGGGGAATGGAGGCGGCAATGGGTAGGCTATTGCTACAGGAACTCCGCTTTCGGCGCGGCGCGATCATTGGCTGGGGACTGGGCCTGCTCTTTTTCCCTTTGGTATATGTCAGTCTGTATCCCACCTTTGCAGACCAGATGTCGAGCTTTCAGCAGATCCTGGAGCTGCCTATCTACCAGGCGCTGGGTGTCAGTTTTGGGTCCTTTGAGGGCTATATGGCGTCGACCGTGACGAACCTGGTCCCGGTCATCCTGGCTGTGTACGCGGTGATCAACGGCACCGGCACGCTGGCGGGCGAGGAGGATAGCGGACGAATGGAGATGATCGTCGCCCTGCCGATCCCGCGCTGGCAGATCGTGGCGGTCAAAGCATTTGCGCTGGGTGTGGCGCTGCTGGTGATCCTGGCGGTCACCTCGGCAGGCGCGGCGCTGACGCTGCTGTCGATCCTGGAGCAGGTGGATACGAGCGTGACGGCAGCGGACCTGTTTCTCAGTTTGATGGCTGCCTGGCCGCTGGTGATGGCGTTCGGCATGATCAGCCTCTTTCTGGGTGCATTCTGCCCCAGCCGGCGTGTTGCCAGCACGATCGCTACCGTGGTGGTCATCGGCAGCTTTTTGGGTAGCAACCTGACCGGGATGATCGACTCGCTGCAGAGTATCGAGTGGCTGTTCCTGTTTCACTTTTACGAGGCAACAGCCGATGCGCTGAAGAACGGCCAGCCGGGGGAAAACATCTTGATCCTGCTGGCGGTGGGGTTGGCTGCGTTCGGGCTGGCTGTGCTGTTTTTCCAGTGGCGGAATATCACCGTGGGCGCATGGCCCTGGCAGCGGGGCAGGATCCCGGAGGGTGTTCTCGAGTAGCGAGAGCGCGGATTCCGCGCCAGCAAGCATAGCAGCATGTGCCCTGAGGAGAATATGGCTGACCAACAGACACTGCAGACCGCCGGTGAGCTGGGTTTGATGCATGGGTTTCCACCGCTGCCCGGGCAGCGTGTCACCCACGCGAACCAGCTTTATGGCCCCTATAACCGCTGGAGTTTCCAGAACGAGCTAGCACTGAACCGCACGGTAGATGTGTGGCGCGGCGATGGGCTAGTTGCCCCACTTGAACGCGCACCCTCTGCCATTGATGGGGTCACCTACCGCAACAGGGCGGGCACCGAGTTCACCTTTGCCGAGATGGTGGAACTCAGCTACACGGATGGCATCGTTGTATTGCACAAGGGTAAGATCATATACGAAGAGTACCTGAATGGCATGCAGGCGCATACGCTGCACGCCTGGGCCTCGGCCAGCAAGTCGGTCACCGGCGTGCTGGCAGCCACGCTGGCACACGAGGGCATCCTGGATCCCGAAGCCGATGTGGCTGC
>JASFLR010000373.1:0-4400 GCA_050117995.1 Anaerolineae bacterium | reverse complement strand
CCTGCTGCACAGTTCAAGAGCTCTCCGAACGCTCGGCGGTGTAAAATGGCGCGCGAGCTGTAACGGAAGAGGACAACGCCTATGAACCGAACACGAATCATTTTCTTTGCGATCATTGGCCTGGTGCTCGTGATCGTCGTCGGCGGCATCCTGTGGTCCCAACCGTGGAACGACAGCGAAGACCCGCTCGAGCCAATCGTCGAAGATGAGAGGCTGGAGGTGAACGTGGTCGCTGCTTTGCCGGTGGCTGACTGGGTTCAGGATGCAGCCCGCAAATTCAACGAGGAAGAGCGTACACTGGAAGGCTATCCCATCCATGTTTCGGTCACACCGATGGATGGCTTAGTGGCAAAGGAGCGCTATGAGCGGGAGGAGATGGATCCTCTGCCCACTGCCTGGATTCCAGACAGCCGCTACTTGGTGGAACTGGTCAACGCAGTGTACAAAGAGCGGCTTGGTCGAGACGTGTTTCTCACCGATGGCGAGTACCGTGCTCGACCGCTGGCTACCTCGCTGCTCACGTGGGGCATCTATGAAAGCCGCGCCAGCGTGCTAGAAGACACGTTCGGCGAGATCTCCTGGAGCACCATCCATGATGCTGCAATCGCACCGGGTGGCTGGGGCGAGCTGGGCGGCGAGAACGAGTGGGGCTATTTCAAACTGGCGATCCCGAGCCCGCGCAAGAGCGTGAGCGGGTTACAGGCCATGGTAGCGGCGGCTGGCGAGTACTATGCCGATACCAGCATTGGTGTGGAAGAAGTGACCGATCCCGAGTTCCAGGCATGGCTGGGTGAGATCATGAGCTCCATGAGCGACCTTTCCGGCGGGACCTACACGGCAGCAGACCTGGCGCTCTTTGGGTATACTACCGGTGATGCAGGGTTGTTGCTGGAGAGCGACCTGCTGGTCAACATGCAGGGACTCCAGACACGCTGGGCCGAGCCGATGCGTATCGTCTATCCCGAATATGTTACCTGGTTCGACTTTCCCTTCACCGTGTGGATGGGACCGGAGACGTCGGCACTGGAAAAGAATGCGGCGCTAGAGTTCGAGCAGTTCATCCTCTCCGAGGAAGTGCAGCGAGACGCACTGGCCTACGGCTTGCGGCCTGCCAACCCCGCGGTGGCAGTGACAGAGGGCAACAGCCTCTTTGTCCAGTGGGCCGATCAGGGCGTGCTGGGGGTAGTACCCCGAACAACTGCCATGCGCTACCCCGACCGGGATGTATTGCAGGCGCTGCTCCGCTGGTTTGATCTCAACGTGGCAGGGCGCTAACTGCTGGCTCGTCCCTGTCAGCTCGGCGCCATTTGGCGCAGGATAAAGGGAAAAGAAGCATGAGTGGACGTTCTCAACGTCGTTCATCCTCTAGAAATGTGAGACTGGCGCTGGTCGTGCTGCTCAGCGGCCTGTTTATCGTGATCTGTGCTTGCGTGGCCATCTTTGCTGCCATCGGCAATTTGATTGACGGGGCTGTTGGCGAGGAAACTGCCATGCCCGAGCCCGAATCTGCGCTGGTCGTGGCCTATTCACCGGAGAAGGAGCCGTTATTCACAGCGCTGGTCGATGCCTTTAACGCACAGGGTCTCGAAAATCCAGAAGGGGAAGCCCTGACAGTCAAAGCGATTGGCCTCGATCCAGAAGCGATGCTGAGTGATGTGCTGGACGGCAGCGCATCGTTCCAGGCCATGACCCCTGATTCGACCGTGTGGCTGGGACAGCTGGACCAGGAATGGAGCGAGCAGGCAGGCCCGGACGCTACCGCTGTGGGCGAGACTGTACGCTATGCAATCAGTCCTGTCGTCATCGCAACGTGGGAGAGCGTGGCACAGGAGTTGGGCTGGCCCGAGAGCCCGATCGGTTGGCAAGACCTGCTCGGGCGCGCGCAGTCCGATCCCGATTTTCGCTGGAGCCACCCGTCCACCAGCTCTGCCAGCGGCCTGCTGGCAACGCTTGCCGAGTTCTACGCTGGAGCAGGCAAGACCCGCGGGTTGACCATTGAGGACGTGACCGACCAGGAAACCCTTGACTATGTAGCGGCCCTGGAAAAGACCGTGCGCTTTTACGGCGAGGGAGACGAACCGGCGCTGATCGAGCAGGCATTGCTCGAAGGCAGGGACTTTCTAGACGCCTTCGTGGTCCAGGAACAGATGGTAGTGAACTATAACCAGCGCAGGCAGGGACAGGAAGCGCTGGTGGCGATCTATCCCGTGGAAGGAACACTGTGGGAGGACCATCCCCTGGCCCTGCTGGAGACGGGCGACTTGACGTCCCTACACCGGCAGACCTTTGCCGAGTTCGGCGACTATCTACTTTCGCCGCAAGCACAGCAAGCGGTGCTGCAGTTCGGCTACCGACCGGCTGATCTCGGCACGCCACTGGACAGCGCCGAGTCTCCGCTGACAGCGGAAAACGGCGTGGACGCGAATCAACCAGAGACAACCTTGCAGGTCCCCAACGCCAGCGTGATTAAGGTAGTGCGCGACGTCTGGTGGTACACCAAGCGCCATACAAACGTCTACCTGGTGGTAGACACTTCAGGGAGCATGGAAGGTCAGAAACTCGAGCAGGCCCAAGCGGCTCTACGTAGCTTCCTTGACCAGATCAAGGGGGACATAGAAAGGGTAGGGCTGATCGAGTTTGCCACCTATGTCTATCCGACGGTGGATCTGGGCGAGATGGGAGCCAACCGGGTCGCTCTCGAGAATGCCGTGGATCGAATGGAAGCCAGTGGTGATACAGCGCTGCTGGATGGAGTCTATGAGGCCTATCTTCGCCTGCAAAAGCTGGGTGATACCGAGCGGATCAATGCCATCGTGGTCATGACCGATGGGCAGGAGAACAACTCGGATACAAGCCTGAGCAGGCTGGTCTCAGATCTGGAGCGGAACTACCCTATCCAGGTTGTGGTGTTCTGCGTCGCCTATGGCGATGACGCGGATATGGACACATTGAGATGGATCGCGGAACCTACTGGTGGACAGGTGCGAGAGGGCGATCCAGAAACGATCCTGGACTTGTACAGGGTTCTTTCGACCTACTTCTAAACCGATGAAACATAGCAGCTTCCAGGATGAACTAGAGAAGAGGGCCGGTAAGGCCATACTCACTCGCTCGATCTACCGTTGGGAAAGCGCGGTGATCATCGCCTTGACGGCAAGTCTGGCCCTGTTGAGCCTGGTCGGCGTAATCCCTGCCCTATTTGGTGTCTTCCAGTGGTGGTTCTGGCTGATCCTGGGCGCACTGGGTGAAGCCGGATTTGTATGGAGCAGTATCAAAGATCCCGAGTTCCGTGCCAAGGCTGTGGGCGAGATGTTCCGCGAAAAGTTCGATACTAAAGCGATTGAAAACAAGGCTTTACAGCAACGCGTTGAGAAGGCACTCGAATACCGGGATCGTATCGACGAGTTGATTGCCAAGAGCAGGGCAGGCGTGATGCGCGATCACATGACGGATGTGAGCCAGGGTATCACCAACTGGATGGAGAGTGTCTTTAGACTCGCCCGGCGCCTGGATGCCTACATGGCTGACGACACGCTCCGCCAGGACCTGCAAGCGGTGGAGCCAGGCATCGAGGCACTGAAAAAGCGCCTGGCCCTGGAAGATGACGACAGCGTAAAGCGGCAGATCAGCCAGACCATTGCCCAGAAGCAGATCCAGCGGGACAACCTATACAAACTCCGCAACGTCATGGAACAAGGCCAATTCCAGTTGGAGAGCACGATCACAGCCATGGGCACCGTGTATTCGCAGATGATGCTCCTGGGCTCGCGCGACATCACATCGGGTCGAGCCGAGCGCCTGCAGCAGGACGTCGACGACCAGGTCCAGGCATTGCAAGACGTAGTCCAGACCATGGACGAAGTGTACCAGTCAGGCTTGGATCCACTGGGATTGGGGCGGAGCCCAGCTGAGCTGGCTGCATCCGGTGCAGGTCAGCAGTCTGCCCGACAGCGAATATCTGGAAACTGATTCTGCCGGCCGACGGCTGGTCATGGATAGGATGGAGATATGAGGAAAACGTGCAAATTCTCGGTGATGATGCTTGCCGTGCTGATCGTGATGTTGGCCGCTTGCGGCGGCCCTGGCGAGCCAAGCAAAGGGGAAGTGATTGTGTACGTGGCTGCTCCCTTGTCCGGTTTTCAGGCCAATGCGGGACAGACGATACTGGGGGGAGCGCGGCTTGCAGCTGATCAGATCAATCGTGCTGGCGGGCTGCTTGGCTACAAGGTGACCGTGATTGGCCTGGATGACGAATCAGACTCGGACGTCGCGATGGGCATCGCCGAGCAGGTCGAGTCTGCCGTCTCCGGCGACGAGGAAGTGGTGGGCGTGATTGGGCACCTGAACAGCGGGCAGACACTGGCGGCGATGGAAATTTACAAGGATCTTTCGGTGGTCGT